>DBHI01000061.1 GCA_002296125.1 Anaerolineales bacterium UBA832
TCCTACAAACATTTCTACAAATTCGGATCCCGATATGGAAAAAAACGGTACTCCAGCTTCTCCTGATACAGCTTTAGCAAGGAGTGTTTTACCTGTACCTGGTGATCCTACCAATAATACTCCCTTTGGAATGCGTGCTCCTAGACCAATAAATTTTTCAGGTTGCTGCAAGAATTCAACTACTTCTTGTAATTCTTCTTTTGCTTCATCAGCTCCTGCCACGTCATCAAATGTGACTGTAGGTTGTTCTCCCGAAAACATTCTTGCTTTACTCTTTCCAAATGAAAGAGCTTGGTTATTGGATCCTTGGGCTTGTCTGAGTATGAAATATATGAATCCAATCACGAAAATTGCGGGCAATGTATAACTTAATAAAACCATGAAACTTCCCCATTCTCCTGGGCTCTGTACTTCCCATTTAACAGAAGATCTTGCTTGCTCACTAACACCAAGTGTTGCAAATTGTTCTGGTGCTGTTGATGCACCTTCTTTGCGAGTGGTTGCTATTTCATAAGATGAACCAGGACGAAAATATACTGTCAGGTCATCTTCTGCTACCACAATTTTTTCTACAGTTCCACGCTCTATTTCAGTTGCAATCTCACTGATAGTTAGTTCTGTTTTTGGATTTGATTGTGTACGTACAGAATATAGTATTGCTCCTAGAGCAACTACAATTAATATGTACACTAATGAGTTACGCATTTGGGGGTTTTCCACTTTTTGATCTCCGTATTTTGATTGACTAAACTATATTATACCAAGTTTGTTGTAATATCTTATAAGATATTTGTTAATTGCTTGTTAATAGTATTGGTGCCAATTTCCAGTATACTCTTATCCATAATGCTAATAATCCAACAATTAATAATGTAGCTGTAGCACCTAGAATAGGTGTTATCCAGTCTATTTGTGATTCAGTCAGATTTTCATCGTGTCTAATGATTTGATCTAATAAAGAATATTTGTTTTTTGATAGTTGCTTGTCAAATTCTTTGTCATTTATTATGAGATAAGGAATAGTAGCTTGTGATCCTTTACTATTGTAAGTATCCAATACATATCCAAGATGTTGTGCTGTTCTATATCTATTAGATGGTTCTTTTGACAAGAGTTTTGAAATTATATCAGATAATGTATCTGGTATTTTAGGGTTAATTTGACTTACATTAGGTGGAGTTGCATGTATATGCATTTGTCCTAGAATCTGTGCGTCTTTAGATTCAAATGGTAATTCTCCTGTGAGCATTTCAAATAATACTATTCCTAAAGAATAGACGTCAGAAGCTGGAGTAGCGTGAAGTCCCTGGGCTTGTTCGGGAGAAAAGTAATGAGGTGAACCAAACAATTTGGTATTAACGTTTATTTCAGTCGTAGAATTTATTAATCTTGATATTCCGAAATCCGTTACTTTTATTTCATTTTCTTCAGTTACTAGTATGTTTTGAGGTTTTATATCACAATGAACTAAACCATGTTCATGAGCGTGCCCAATCCCATTACACATATCGATCATATATGTGAGCGAAGCGTCTGTGCTAAAGGGTGCGTCTAGCATGATGTGATGTTTGAGATGGTTTCCAGAAACGTGTTCTAGTACCATATAATGGTGTTTGTCTTCACTACCTACATCATATACTGTTACTACGTTAGTGTGACTGAGATGTGCAACTGCTCTTGCTTCACGTAAAAATTGTTCAACTAACTGTTTATTTGTAGCTAGGTCTTCTTTAAGAATTTTAACTGCAACAATGCGTTCAAGCACCATATCTTTTGCTTTATAAACATTTGCCATGCCACCTGATGCTTTACGTTCTGTAAGCATATACCTGTCATTCAAAATGTTGGTGTTTTGTAAATTTATCGCATTCATGTAAATGATTATAAATATAGTTATTTGATATTGTACTTTAATATTCCGTTTCTGAGTGTGTAATAATTATTAATATGTATTGCTTGGGAATATGTAGTACTTACAATAATTGCATATGATATAATTTATCTGTAAATTGGAGAAATATTGAATGAACGTGTCAATGAATCTGGCTCAAATAGTGGTATCAGTTGCATTAATTGTGGCAATTATATTACAGAGCAAAGGGGCAGGCTTAGGAGGTCTTACGGGTGCTTCAGAGGGTAGTGTTTTTCGTGCTCGTAGAGGAGTTGAAAAACTATTATTTAATATCACCATTGGTCTTGCAGTTGCTTTTTTTGTAACTGCAATATTAAATGTGATGGTTAATGGTTAAATCAACAGAACAAATTAGATCTATATAATATATGTTTGTCTTGTTACTTGGTTCAGTTGTGTACTAAAATAATGTTAATTGAAAGACACCCTTTGATTTAGCAATTGGGTGTCTTTTATTTTTGTGCTTTTAAAATTATGTATAAGATTCGTTTACAGATTGGCATATCAATAATTGGTATTTTGATTATAGGTCTTTTATTGTATAGACAATCTAAAGGTCTTACGGTTTCTGTGTCTTCTGCACCAGGTGGAACATATGTTGAAGGTGTAATTGGAGCACCGAGAGAATTAAATCCATTAATGTTCTCTAGAAGACCAGCTGATCGTGATCTTGTTAAATTGATTTATGCTGGTATGATGAAATTTGACGGATCAGGTTTTCCTACACCAGACTTGGCTGAAAGTTGGGCAGTTACTGCAGATGGATTGTCTTATACATTTGTTATTCGTTCAGGTCTTCGTTGGCATGATGGTGTTCCATTATCATTAGATGATGTTATATTTACTATTGGACTTATGCAAGCAGAAGATTATCCAGGTCCAGTAGATGTTGGTGCTTTGTGGAAGCAAGTTACAGTTGCTAAATTAAATTCAAATACTCTAAAATTGACATTGCCAGAGCCTTATGCTCCATTCTTAGATAATACTACATTTCCCGTTTTACCTGCTCACATGTTTTCAGGTGTGAGATCAGTTGATATACAATTGCACCCAGCTAATTTTCGTGCAATAGGATCAGGTCCGTTTAAATTAGAGGAAGTGGTTGTAGATGAAGACAATAATTTACTTGAGATTTTATTGCATGAGAATAGTTTATATCATGACAATAAACCATTGTTAAGTGCTATTAAGTTTATATATTATGATAATGAGAATTTGGCCGTACAAGCATTAGAACAAGAAGTAATTATGGGTGTTGGTGGAATAAGCCAGAGAACTGTACAAGACATTATGATTAACAATGTATTTCATGTCCATACATCTGTATTACCTGATACTAAAATGATTCTTTTCAATCATCAAAATGAGTCTCTTGATTTTTTTCAAGATAAGAAAGTAAGGACTGCTTTAATGTTGGGCCTCAACAGGAAGTTATTAATTGATGATTATTTGTTTGGACAGGCAATTGTAGCTAAGGGTCCAATTTTACCTGGTAATTGGGCATTTAATAGTGATTTAAAAAGTATAGATTATGATCCGTCTAAGGCATCAAGTTTGTTGTATGAAGCTGGTTGGATTGCCGACGTTTCAGAAGATTCTTTAAGTGATAGTTATAATGATACTTTGAAGAAAAATGATGATGAATTATCATTTGAGCTGATATGTCCTGAAGATAGTCTATCTGTTGATTTGTGTGAAGCTATTATTGCTAATTGGAGTGATTTGGGTATAGAAGTTGATATACGAATTATACAGTCTGATTATGTTATGAAAGAACATCTTGAGAACAAGAATTTCGAAGCAATTATGGTAGATCTGAGTTTGCAGAATAATCCTGATCCAGATCCGTACCCGTTCTGGCATCAGACAGAAATTGAAAGTGGTCAGAATTATAGTGGGTATGATAACCGAAGAATAAGCGAGTACCTGGAGCAGGCGCGTATTACGCCAGCTATATCATCTAGGTTAGCATTATATAAAATGTTTCAGAAAAGGTTTGTTGATGAAATGCCGGCTTTGTTAATTTATCATCCAACTTATTCATATATTACTAATGTTAGTGTGAATGGTGTAAATATGGGTCCCATTGTTGAATCATCCGATAGATTCAATTCAATATTTGAGTGGTATATTGTAGTAAGAAGAGTAGTAGGAGGTTCTATCAATTAATTGGAGTATAAATGATGATAAACTGCATAATGTTCTACAATTCTTTTAATATATGATTGAGGTTCTTCAAGTCGTATAATTTCTACAAATAAATCATAATCGTTCTGTGACAGTTTTTTCCAAATAGAAGTGTTACCTGGTCCTGCATTATAAGCAGACAAGGCTGCATAGCTGTCACCATTGAAGATATTTAATTGTTCGTCAAGATAGAAAATTCCAAATGGTACATTGATGAAAGGTCTGTATAGGTCTTGTGTTGTGTAATTGGACCATTTCAATTGTCTTGCAATATAATCACCTGTGGAAGGTATGATTTGCATTAGTCCTTGGGCATATGCAGCTGAAGTTACTTGACCTTGGTAGAGACTTTCTTGTCTGATTAATGCTGATACAATGAGAGGATCGATGTTATATTTATTTGAGATTGGACTAATTAGATCTAGGTAGTATGGACCATATCTTAATTGAGTAATAAATTTTGGTGCTTGTAAGGGGTTAGATATATCAAAAGAATCCATGCAGTAACGACCAGCCCAGATCGTTCCATAGTAATATCCTAGTTCTTTATAGGCTAATGCTAATTGATAAGATGATAGACCATCTGTTTTATAGGTGTCAAGTAGACTATCTAGTTCTGACTTTGATTCATCAAATAATCCAAGGTTCCATAGAGTTTTTCCTCTAATCCAACGACCATCACTTATTAATTTAGGGGACATTTGGTTAATGTTGTCTTTTTCAATATTTAGATTGTTTGCAATCCAATCTTTTGCTTCATTTTGAGCTTTGTTGTTAGATGCTAACAAGAAATTGACATCTGGTACGGGTTGAAAAGGAATACGTTGATTTTTAAGCTGTTTTGCACGTATTCCGTAATATCCAGTGGGATCCGCCTCAATCGTTTTGTTCCATGCTTCTTGTGCTTCTGCTGCATTATTATTTATATAGTGTGTTTTTCCTAACCACAATAGACCACCTGAATATTCAGTAGTACCTGGTTTTGATAATTTAATAGTTTGTTGAAACATTTCCAAAGCATCATCATAATTGGTGTTACGATAATATGTTATGCCAGCAAGAAAAGATGCTTCTATTGCTTCAGTAGATGATGTGTACTTTTGTGCAACTTTCTTCCACAGGTTACCAGCTAAAACAA
This sequence comes from Anaerolineales bacterium UBA832, assembly GCA_002296125.1. GTDB lineage: Bacteria > Chloroflexota > Anaerolineae > Anaerolineales > UBA11657 > UBA11657. The sequence goes on from DBHI01000061.1 coordinate 5,238, forward strand.
GATCATTGTTTCTTTCAGCAATTCGTGCAGCATAAGACAGTATCGATGGAGTAAATTGACTGTTTGGAAATGATGATTCCATGTTTACAAGTTGAGAAACTGCGCCTGTATAATTGTCTTCCCAGCCCCATTTTGTATATGCGATTTCTAGCCATGCTTCACCCCATAATGGATCACTAGTATGATTGTTTATTATCTCTTGGAAGTGTATTTTAGATGCATTGATATTTTCTAGTTCTCGGTAAGAAAGTGCTGCGTAATAATGTCCTTTTGCATCATGCTCAGGATTATTAGAGATATGTCGTTTGAAAGCTAAAATGGCTGGAGTATATTGTTTTGCATAATAATCTACTAATCCTCTTTGTAAGTCATCAACTATGATTCCATAGTTTAATAACTCTAATAATGACAAATATGCATAGTATGATTCAGGATAGTTGTTGACAGCATGTGTGTAATATGTAATTGCTTTATTGATGTCATTTTCAGACACCATTATTTGAGCTCTTTCATAATCCATGTGGGCTCTAGTATTATCATATTGCGTGTTTGCTTCAACTAGATCAAATAGAGACAATGCTTCTGATGTTTGACCTGATGCTTTTAAAACTTCTGCTTTATCTAAAAGAAGGAAATTAATATTGGAAGATCTATCTTTGTTGATGGCTGACTGATAATATTCGGATGCTGTTTTGTAGTTACCAAGCGCACGATGACCATCGCCAATCCATTCTAGTACATATGAGTCAATTGTCTCCGGATAATTGTCATAATAATCATTAAAATATGAAATTGATTCTTTATAATTGTTTAGTTCATAATTAGCGATACCTAAAAGAAAGATTGCATCTGATAATTTATTTGACTGCTGATGATTAACAATGAATAACTCTAGTGTGTCAATTGCATTTGAGAATTGCTTGTTTTTGATATAGCTTTTTGCTAGGCCTAAATGTGCGTCAATATGTGATTGGGAGTTTTCTTGTGATGCTTCTAGATACTCAAGGTATAAGCTAATCGCTGATGACCAATTGTTATTAGTATAAGCAGTATGTGCAGTTGTTAGTATAGTATTTTCTTTTGACAAATTAGTAGATGAGCTGGGTGTTTCAGAGGCTGTATTTTTTGTAGGCGTAATTGGGAGTTGATCATTTGCACCTTCAGTCTGCATAGTAATAATTTTTGTAGGTAAATCAGTAGGTTTGGTGGTGGCATTAGATGCATCCCTCTTATTAGGGTCTGCACACGATGTAAGAGTAATTAACAATAGTGTTTGTATAAGAAATGCATATGTTATTTTCATGATACTCAGTTTACCATGCTTCGTTGACATTAACATTAGCCTCTGATATGATTTATTTTATAGGTATGGCGCTCTCAAATAAGAGAGCGTTTTTTATGATTTGAGTACATAATATAATGAATAATCTTCCAGTGGTATTATTAGTAGGTGGATCTGGTTCTCGGATGAGGTCCGACCTAGTTGATAGACCAAAACATCTTGTCGAAATTGGGGGAAAGGCAATTATATGGCATGTTATGCGTCTTTATTCGCATTTTGGCCACAACAAGTTTATATTGCCTCTTGGACATCATGGTAAAGCATTTCGAAAGTATTTTTTAGAATATGCTTCATTGACTCAAGATCTTTCTTTTAAACTAGGAGAGGCACAATCAGCAATGAATGATAGTGTCATTGAAAAGAATTGGCATGTGAACCTTTTTGATGCAGGAGTTGGAAGTTCTAAGGGAGAAAGAATTAGACTTGCTATTGATCATATAAGTGACAAAGTGTTTTGTGTAACTTATGGTGATGGAATTGGAGATATTAATATTAATGAGATAGTTGATTTTCATAATAGTCATGATTCAATTGCAACTGTTACTGGATATCGTCCATTTTCACAGTACGGAGTATTAGAAGCTGATGATAATGGTCAAGTGCATAGTATGCATGAAAAGCCTCGATTAGATAATTGGATCAATGCTGGTTTTTTTGTTTTTGATTTGGAAGTGATTGATTACTTGAATAAAAGTCATGATAGCGATCTAGAAACTGATATTATGCCACAATTGGCTGCTGATAATGAATTGATAATGTATAAACATAATGGATTTTGGGCATCTATGGATACTTTAAAGGATGCTAACTATTTGAATAGTGTATGGAATGATAATGCACCATGGAAGGTGTGGTAATAAGCTAATGATTGAATCCAACTTTTGGCGTGATCGTAGAGTTTTGATTACAGGTTGTACAGGCATGTTAGGTTCATGGTTGACTATAAAATTGCTTGAGATGCAGGCAGATGTAGTAGGTATTATTAGAGATTATGTACCACACAGCGAATTAATTAAATCCGGAGGGATCGATCGTATAAATGTTGTAAGAGGAACTATCACCGATAGTGACTTGTTAATGCGAGTGTTTTCAGATTATGAGATTCAGACTTGTATACATCTAGCAGCTCAAACTGCTGTTGGTATTGCAAACAATGCTCCTGTGCCAACATTTGAGACTAATATAAGAGGTACTTGGATTGTTTTGGATGCTGCTAGGAGATGGCCTGGTGTTGAACAAGTATTAGTTGCATCAAGTGACAAGGCTTATGGATCTCATAAAGAATTACCTTATTCTGAGTCCGCTGAGTTAAAAGGTAATCATCCATATGATGTATCTAAATCTTGTACTGATATGATAGCAAATACTTATGCTCACACTTTTGGCCTTCCTGTTGCTATTACTAGATGTGCAAATATGTATGGTGGGGGAGATTTAAACTGGAATAGAATTGTTCCAGGAACTATGAGGAGCGTGATTAATGCGGAATCACCGATAATTAGATCTGATGGATCACCTAAACGTGACTACATTTATGTTAAGGATGTTGTTAGTGCTTGTATTATGTTAATAGAAAATTTAGCAGTGGATCCTAATTTGCATATGGGTCAAGCATACAATTTTGGTGCTGATGATCCTGTTTCGGCTATAGAAATGGTTAACAATATTTTGAAGGTTTCAGGTAACCATAATTTGGAAGCTGTTATTCAAAATACGGCTGTTAATGAGATACAAGATCAATATCTGTCAAGCAGCTTGGCTGAGAAACAATTGGGTTGGAAGGCTAAATATTCTTTAGTAGAAGGATTATCTGAAACATTAAGTTGGTATAAGACGTTTCTATCCCAGAAGTGATTAATTATTGGTATAACAAATCGATTTTAGTTACAGGTGCTAATGGTTTTATTGGTAGCCATGTATGTAGAAGACTCGTTGCTTCTGGCGCAAATGTTGTTGGGTTAGTCAGAGATCAATATAGAAATAAGTCTATATATAAGGAGGTGGAAGGAGATATTACTAATCCAGTTATTATATCTGAAATTTTAGATACTTACGCACCTGAATTAGTTTTACATTTGGCATCAGTAGGGGCAAGTGATCATTTTATAGAAACTGAAAAGGCCATAATGGTTAATACCATAGGTCTAGCGAGACTGTTAAAAGCAGTTGATGGAAATGCTCGTGTGGTAGTTGCTAGAAGTCCATTGGAGATTAATCCAAATAGTCCATATGCTGTTAGTAAGGCAGCCGGATGGGATTTGAGTGCAATATATTCTCGTACAAGAGGTTGGTCAATTGTAGGCGCAATGATTTATCAATGTTATGGTGTAGGTCAATCATCTAATAATGTTATTCCAGCTGCTTTATCAGCATTTTATCAATCTGAAGATTTTCCTTTGTCACCAGGTAATCAGATTCGTGATTGGATCTTTGTTGATGATGTTGTTGATGGATTGATGTCATTAGTTGAATCTGGTTTTGATATACCAGTAACTATTGATTTAGGCACAGGTGTTGGTACAAGTTTAAGGGAAGTAATAGATCTATTACATAGCAAAACTGGGCATAAAGGTAATCCAAATTATGGTGAATTGCCTTATCAACCATCAGATGAAATGAACATCATAGCAGATGTAGATCGCACATATGAATTGATTAATTGGAGATCAAGAACTAATATTGAGGAAGGATTAAGTATCTTAATGAATTCTGAGGTAGCATAACATATGACAAATAAAGATCAATTGAAGAGTGAGATTATGCAAAAAATCACTCAATACTATCTTGATCAACATGCTGATCAGGAATTTATTCCTGGTGTCAGTCGTGTGAAATATGCTGGTAGAGTTTTTGATGATATTGAGATGCAAATGATGGTTTCTGCTGTACTTGATTTTTGGTTGACGGCTGGTCCTTATGCAATGCAGTTTGAAAAGGAGTTAGGTAAATTCTTAGGTGTTCATGAAATTATACCAGTTAATTCTGGTTCATCTGCTAATTTAGTAGCAGTTACAGCATTAAGAAGTAAACAACTTGGTGAAAGGAGATTGCGTGTAGGTGATGAGGTTATAGTGCCTGCGACTTCTTTTCCCACAACGATAGCCCCACTTATTCAAAATGGGCTAATACCAGTGTTTGTGGACTGTAATTTAGCAGACTATAACTTAGATATTAATGAAGTAAAAAAAGCAATTAGTCCAAGAACTAAAGCAATCATGTTTGCTCATACTCTAGGTAATCCTGCTGACATGGATAACATAGTACCAATAGTTCAGGAAAACGATTTTTTGTTAATTGAGGATGTATGCGATGCCTTGGGTTCTACGTATGACGGTCGTATGCTTGGGACGTTTGGTGATGTGGCTACTCTGAGTTTTTATCCAGCTCATCACATTACTTTGGGTGAAGGTGGAGCAGTATTTACTAAATCAAGAAGATTGGCTAAGATTGCTAGAAGTGTAAGAGATTGGGGAAGAGATTGTTGGTGTGAGTATGATAATCCACCTAATGGTAAATGTGGACGGAGATTTGAAACAGAAATTCCAGGTATATCAGGATGTTATGATCACAGATATTACTTTACTGAAATTGGTTATAACTTAAAATTAACTGATCCACAAGCAGCTATAGGATTAGCTCAATTGGCTAAGTTACCTGACTTTATTGATGCTAGGAAGAAGAATTTTAAAATGTTATATGATGGTTTAAAAGAATGGCAAGATTATTTTATATTACCTACTTGGCATTCTAAGTCTGATCCTTCTTGGTTTGCATTTCCTATTACTGTGAGATCAGAAGCACCATTTAATAGAAATATAATAATTAAATATCTTGAAGAGCATAACATTGAGACAAGAATGTTGTTTGCAGGTAATGTTTTGCGTCAACCAGGGTATGTAGATGTAAATTGTAGGATTATAGGTGATTTATCCGCATCTGATTATGTGATGAATTCAACATTTTTTATAGGAGTGTATCCTGGTATAAACGATGATCAGATCGATTATATTCTTGATATTTTTAATAGTTTTGTACGGGATATTGTGTGTTGAAACTTTCAATTATTGTTCCTGTGTTCAATGAACATGAAACTATATTAGAGATTTTAGAGCGCATACAGGATGCACATATTGGTGATGGATGGACAAAGGAAATTATTATAGTAGATAATTGTTCTACTGATGGTACTAAAGATCTGTTAGAAAATTATAATGCTGAAAATGTTCAAGTGATTCTGAAATCAGAAAACAGAGGTAAAGGTCATTCAGTACGGATGGCAATACCCTTATGTACTGGTCTTTATACGATTACTCAGGATGCTGATTTAGAATATAATCCTGCAGATTATTTTAAATTACTCGATCATGTCCTGAGATATGATCTTGATGTCGTATATGGCTCACGAGTGTTAGGAGGTAAGTATTATCATTATTATAGGCTTAATTATTGGGTAGTTAGAGGACTTACATTACTTACAAACTTATTTTTTGGGTCAAAATTTACTGATGTAGCAACAAATTATAAGTTGGTGAATACTAAGTTGTTACAATCATTAAAATTGACATGCTCTGGATTTGATTTGGATTTTGAAATAAGTAATAAATTAGCTTTATCTACTGATAGGATTGATGAAGTACCCATTAGTTATGTTCCACGCACATATGCTAACGGTAAGAAGATAGGTGCTATAGATGGTTTAGGAGCTTTGTGGGTGATTGTACGAGACAGATTATTTTCAAATTTTTACGGATGATTTATGTTAATTTCAATTATTATTTGTACATTCAATGAGCGTGAGTCTATTAAGCAAGTGCTAGATGCTGTTCATAAAGTAGATTTTGATTCAGAATGGAATAAGGAAGTAATAGTTGTAGACAATTGTTCCACCGATGGTACTCGTGAGATATTAAGTAATGGTGATTGGCCAAATACTAGAATTGTATTTAATGATTATAATCTTGGTAAGAGTGCTTCTATTCGTATTGCGATAGAAATATTATCTGGTGATTATGCTGTTATTCAGGATGCAGATTTAGAATATGATCCGAAAGAATTGCCGAATTTGCTGAATAAAGCA
>DBHI01000086.1 GCA_002296125.1 Anaerolineales bacterium UBA832
GGATATATCAGTGCATTCACGTAATAACGCCAAACGCGAAAGGTCATAGATAAATCCACGTATCAAAATAAATGGGTTCCGACATTCTTTAGCTCTTTGCATCCATACATCTAATTCTCTATTCATCAATTTTTCTCCGATCACGACGTTCTTTAAGAATACGCATTATTACCTCAGAAACTTCTCTTAATCTTTTCCTGTCAAATATGATTATAAAAATCAAAAATATGGCCAAGCACAATACACCTTTTAAAAGAGCACTTAACCAAAACAAATCCGGAATCAATGGCCATACAATGAGGAGCATACCATAAGCTGCTATACATGTCAGTATAGGAAACTTATACAATCGCATACTTGAACTACCCAACGTTTGAGAAACATATTTATCAGCAAAAAATAATCCCAATACAGACATAACACTAATTGACACCGCTGCCCCTGCAGCTCCCCACATATAAACTGCACCGGGACATACAACGATCAAGAAAAATGCTTGATATGCTACTGTCCGACGCATACTTTTTTCCCTTCTAACTGCAAGCAACAACTGACATGCATTTTGATACAAAGGTCTTAATAAAACAAATCCCGACATCATCCTAAATAAAGGAACTGTTGGTAACCATTCTGACCCTAATAAAATACTAACTAACTCCTCAGTTGCAATCAAAGAAAAAACACCGGTAAGAAAAATTGTGTTTGTCAACAACCAAGTTAAATTATCATAAGCATTTTTCAGAGTTTCTAAAGATTTGGAAGCACTTCGAGAATATAATGGTAGGGCAATCTGTCCAATCATTCCTGCAAATATATCCATAGGCATCTTGCCTGCAGAATATGCTCTAGAATAATACGCTACAGGTAAAATTCCAGATGAAAACCAGATTCTACTTCTCATTTTAGTAATTGTTCCTACAAGCCAATCGTCCACTTGAAACACAATTTTACCTAACAAACCTGTTGTCCACAAAGTAAATGCAAATTCAAGTAATTTTCTAGCTATAGATTTGTCCCAAAATAATTTAGGAAACCAACGAGTTTTCCACACTGAGCCAACACCTATTACTAGAACTGGAATAGCCAAATCAACAAGAATAGCTTCAAGATAATAACCTCGAAAAGCTAAGCCAATTGCACAAACCACACCAACAATCGCATGAAAAATTGTAAATTTCGCAATAATATCTTGACGCAAACTCCGCTCAATCAAATAACGTGGTGTCGATGTTAAACTATCAAAACCTATGACTACTAAAAGAACAACAACTGCCAACCATACATTGCTAATCCAATCCACAGGTACGTCACCAAATAAAAATAATAAACTAGGAGAAACCAAATAACAAATACCAGCCAAAATCAATCCACTCCAAGATAACAAATTATCTAACCAGTATTGTACAGACAAAGTATTCTTAGAATCATCCTCCATAGTAACAACAACAGTACGAAAATCAAATCTAAAGATACTAAAATATGTAACCCATGCTTGAGCTATTGCTACCATTCCAAAATATTCAGGAGGAACTAGTCTAGCTAAAAATACTGTTTTAACTAGACCCAATCCAAACAACCAATAATGTGAAGCTCCTGACCACAAGGTACTAATAACTGCATTACCAGCAACATCTAATTTCATTGATTTCATCTAAAAATAATTTAATTTTATTTACTAAGTAACTCTTCAAAAAACATTACAGTCTTATCAGCTATCTTCTCATGAGTATATTTTTCTAAAACACGTTCCCGACCCTTAGCAGCTAATTGATTGCGATATATTGAATCTTTGGCCAATTTATTGATTGCATCACATAATTCTTTAGGGTCATTTTCAGGTACAACAATTCCACTATCACCAATCACATTCGGAATTTCAGCTGAATCAGATCCAATAACTGCTACTTCACATGACATAGCCTCAATCAAAACGTGCCCAAATTGCTCCTTCCAATTCTCAGTTGTCAATGATGGTAATACTAAAAGATCCATTAGACGCAATACTGACGGTACTTGATCATGGGTCACAGATTCATACAAATGTACATTTCTGCCAACAGAAAGGCTATCAGACCATTTACGAATTTGATTGTCCATCTCTCCAGCACCTAATATAACCAAATCAAATTTTCCATCAAACCTATCCAAAGCATCCATCAAAACCTGAATCCCCTTTTCCGGAACCAACCGACCTACAAATCCAATAACAAAGTCTCCAAGATCTAATCTGTTCTGTAAATTTACAGTATTCTCTGGAACAAAAACGGTAGTATCGACACCTAGTTGAGGTAATCTTATTAATGGACCATCATATCCTTGTTGTCTTAAAACAAGATCAGCATCTTTATTACCAACAATAGCACCATCTGTCGACTTTATATTATATGATTCGATAGCTCTAAAAGGTTGTCTCTGCTTGTAAGGTATATTCCACCAAGTAAAAAATACGACTTTGGCTTGTGGTGCAAACATACGTTTATATAGCAAAAACTGAGTATAATTAAGAGCACCTGCACCATTTTCTACAACAATAATATCGGGTTGAACTTTAGGTAAATATAAATCTAACGACATATAAATAAAACGCATCTCATTACCAGGCAAAATAATTTTTGTTGGAAGCACTTTAATAGATGCACTCTCATCCTTATCAACAAACGGATAAATAGTTTTCAAAATAGGCTCTTTCCAAACATGTGGTACCACTACAAAAAGTTCTATTCCACCTTTTGCAGCTATAGCAGTCAATTTTTTTTGATTCTCACCAACTATATAAGTATGACTTGCATATAATATTTTCAATTATGAAGACCTCTGTTTCATTATCACCGAAAAAGATTCGAATAATCCTTTCCATATACCAATCATGTTAGTCATACCTTCAACGGCAACTATTCCTGCGAAAGGTAAAAAGTCTAGAAAACCTTTGGAAGAATAACTGGAATATCTAAATGCATTACGCAAAACTGGGAAAATCAACAAAATGCCAAATACCGTTATAAAAGTTTGAAAAATTGTTCGAAAGATCAACTCCATTATAGACATCTTATATCTTTGATACCAAATCTGACTCACTCCCCAACCTCTACCCAACCTCTGATTGTAAAAATCACCAAAATTAATTGGCATCACATGTTTCACTAACATATCACGATCAAACACACGTTTATATCCATTTTTTTCCAATAACTCTCCAAACCATCCGTCTTCTCCTGCAACCAACGGACTATGAGATCCTTCTGGAAACAAACCAACTGATATTGCAGCTGATCTTCTACATGAAAAACCCTCCGTCCAATTCATATTAATTTTCGTATTTGGTCCATAAAAACATCTGTGCTGAGACTGAATATATCTAGGCAAAATAAATTCAACATTTTTCACCTCGCTTTCCACAAGAACGTAATCAGCACCCTTTATATAATGAACATGCAAACAACTCAGAAAATCATTTGGAAGATGGACATCAGCATTTAATATCACGACAATTTCACCTTTTGCATTAAGAATACCTTGATTTCTAGCTGCAGATCGACCATAACCTCTCGTCTGTCTCAAATATTTAATTCGTTCATCATCATAATTTTGTACAATTTCAGGAGTATTGTCAGTTGATGCATCTACTACTAAAACTTCAAAATTAGAATAATTTAAAGATGTTAAAGCATGCAAAGTCTTTTCAATATCTTGTTCTTCATTATATGTAGGAATCACAATTGTAAAACTAGTTTTACTGTGATTGATTAAAGTATTCAGGGTAGACATCACTAAAACACTGTAAAAGTTTGGTGTTAATCACTGATTTGCTGAAATTAGTCTTTGCAAATTCTATGGAATTATTACTCAACTGATTACGTAAATTGTCATCATTTAGAATCATAATTATCTTTTCGGACATTTGATTGTCATCATTTATTTTAACCAGGTATCCTGTAGAACCATCTTGCACAATATATTCAGGACCACCACACATTGTTGAAACAACAGGAACACCACAAGACATAGCTTCCAAAATAGAAATGCCTAATCCCTCCTGATTAGAAGAAAGAACAAATACTTCTGCACCTTTGTATAAATCAATCAATTGTTCTTTTGTTTGCCTACCAACAAACTCTACGCTCCTCAAAATACCATATTCATATGCCAAGTTTTTAAGGTAGTCCTCAGGTTTATCTCCAGTCAAAACCAACTTTACATCATGTAAAGTATCTAATACTCTAGCAAATGATCTAAACAACATATCTAAATTTTTTCTTGGATCATTAATCCGTCCTGTAAACAACAAATATCTTCCCATTTTCTCTTTATATGAACTAATACTATTAGAGCGAAACATATCAGTATCAACGGGATAAATAACTGTTCTAACCTTGTTAGAAATTTTCGGTAATGTTGCAGTAATCCTGTTAGTAATATATTGACCATTCGCAAGAACTAGAGAAGCATTATTGAGAACATAGTGTTCTTGCTGCTTTAATAAATTGCCTGATAAACCAGAGTTGGTCCTTTGAGCCCATTCATCACCTGCAAGAGCACGACCTGTTAATTCATCTTCATACATCGTAGATACCCAAATAATATATTTTTGTCTTGTAAGTGCTACAGGCAATCCACAATGAGAAGCACCCGATACAACTATTTGTATATTGTATTTCAAGTGAAAATTTCTGATCCACAACCAAGGATAATAATTGCTACCCCAAGTTGGCAGAGGCCAATAAGGAAATGCAAGACCTGTATAATGCTCAAATTGAGTAGTATGAGGTTTATGATGAGACAATAGATATTTCATCCTAGAAAACCAGGTGCCTGATAACATTTGGTTTGTTGCAGTGTAGACTAAATCTGTCTCATATCCATTATCAATCAACATATCTCCAACTACTCTCACTTTTGCCATAACTCCACCGTGTTCCATAGGTTCAAGAGTGTGAATACATGCACTAGACATCAATATTTTTCTCCGCTAATATTTCTCCATAATATCTATTGATTTCAGCATAATAATTACTCCATGTAAATTGTTGCACATATTGCCTAGCAGACATACCCATTTCATAGGCTAATTGAGGGTTATCATACAAAAACATAAGTTTCGATGCAAGGGTATTGGAATCCCGAACTGGGATAACAAATCCATCGCGTTTGTCACGCACATCTGCCCCAACATTTTTAGTGACAATTAGAGGTAAGCCACAACCGGCTGCTTCATATGTGACCATCCCAAAACCATCTTGAAGTGAAGGTAGTACAAACACCGAAGACTGTTGATAATAATGAACCAGTTTATCTTGAGGAACAAAACGTACATGTTTATAAAGGCCTTTGTACCGAGATAAAGTATCCTTAATATCAGGATATTCGTCTCCAACCAAAAGCAATTCACTATTCGCCAAATCTAAACTGGCATATGCCTCCAATAGATAGTTTATACCTTTCTGTTTACTTAATCCTCCAGCATACATTATTCGAAAAACATCATCTTTTTTCTTTCCAGGAAAAAAACGGTCTGGATCAAAACCAAGATGAACTCGTCGCAATTTATCTTTCGATACTCCTTCTCTAATCATTGAATTCCAAACAAAATCTGATGGCACAAAAATATAGTCAACAATTTCATACTCTTTCATATGACGTTCAATCAACATTCTATTAATATAACTCTCCAATCGATTCGGATTTAATTCATTCTCTAAAATCTCAAACTGATGTCTAGGATGGGCAGAAGATCTACTAACGATAGTAGTAGCACCTCTATTTTTTGCAAATTTCAAACATTCTAATCCTTGATTGTTAAATACATGAAATATATCTGGGTCTCTCAAATACTTAGTCGCCATTTTATCAAATAGTGTGTCCCCAACTAAATAAGAAAATGCACGAGCAGTATTGCCTGGAAATATTTGAATTAAGGAAGCAATAATAGTAGAGACCGGTATTTGAACAACTTTACTTTTATCAATACCACTTTCATACTTGTTGTAAATTGATGTAATAAATTTCTCTAAATAACCATTCTGTTGTACTGCTCTAGCAAGGTGATAAGCATGGAACACACCTGCAGATGAAATAACTACTTTTGGCTTTGACATCACAAATTGTCCTCAGTCACATAGAACACTTGTATAACCTCTGAGACTTATAAAGACTAGAATCTATAATATCTATTAATTCACATTTCGATTCCAATACCGCTTCAAAACTCTTATAATGTACATCTGGAATGTCACTACATCCTAAAACACCATCAGTAACTACATAGTCCACTTGTAACTCATCAAATTGCCTATAGACTTGCATACCATCATTTGCAACCATATTTTTGTCTAATTTTTTTTCAGGTACACCAACCCACCACGGAAGACTTCCTTCATATGCAATCAAATGTTCATCCAAATACACAATATCATTGTGAATAGCATACCACCAATATTGCTTAGCTAAAACACGTGAATTACTAGGAATATCAGCAACTATTGCTTTACCTTCACTCAAGTATCTTTGACTCAAATTGAAATTGTTCCCAGACAACAAATAAACATCACCAATAACATATGTTAAAAACAATACTATAAGCAATATATCATGACCAGATATACCTAAAACCTTTATTTTACCTAAAATATCCAATTCACCAACAGATGCAACAACTAAAACAAAATAATAGGGTAACCATAACACTGAATACCCTAACCAAGCATGATTATTATTCAAAATAATAAAAGTCAAACTAGATAAAACAACTAATCCAAATAATCTACGAAGATCACTACTTCTTGAAATACATATTCTAATTAAAGCAAAAATAAACAACAATGCCTGTAGCAAAGCTACGAAAGGTGGGGTCCATCCATAACTGTTCCACCAAAACTTTGCAAATCTAACAAACCCAAAATTATCTGCTACAATATTCTCAGTAGATACAAATTGACTACCTGTAATAAACTCAAAGAATAAAGATAGATTTAAATCGCTAAAAAATGCAATTAGATCACCATAATTACCATACCTGAAAAATAAAACAATCAATATTCCCAAAATCATACCGCAAACAACACCCAAATTTAAACTCAAAGAGTTTGGAAAATCTTGTTTTCTAGATGAAACATATAAAATCGATAAAATAGGTAAGATGAGATGCAAATTAATTACATGTATCTCAAGTTGCAAAATCAAAAATATCCCCAAAATCAAAAAACGTATCCAATGCGGATTATCTAAACTGTATTTCATCCACCACACTAATAATGCACCTATTGCTGCAGCCAATATGTCTGGTCGCACTAAATGACTGGAATACATTACCAAGTACGAAACACCTAACAACAAAGAAGACCACAAACCTGTTTTAAACTTATCAAAGGAACAACCAATCAAGAAAGTTGCCAACATCAACAATATCAATCCCACAAATGATAACAGCCTGGCTGCAAATAATGATACATCAACAAGTGAAAACAAAAACCCGATTAGAAACCAATACAATCTTCCATGAAACATGTAAAAAGATTCGGATAATCCGGTCCAAGTACCTAAATTAGTTACCGAAGAATAATATTTGATTGCTGACATCCCATAAAATGATTCATCACAAGTAGGTATAGGATATTCAAGCAAAGTAATATAATGAAAAACTATCAGGCAACAAAATGCCAATATTGTTATATTCTTGAATCTCAAAAAATACATTGTAATTACAACTTTAGACGCAACATAATACGGATATATTCCGCAATATTACTAATTACACGCATATTACTTTTTGACTTCTTAACTGAGTAGTCATATACCATTGGAAATTCAAATACTTTTGGTTCAAATGATCTTAACTTAATTAATATTTCTGCATTACTAACGAATCCAGTTGAAGTTATAAAATCGCTACCGTAATATTGTATAGCATTGGACAGAAGAGAAGATCTGTATGCACGATAAAACAAAGTATAATCAGACAATCCACTTATTGGGAAAAAAATTCTTAGAAGTCTGTTAGCATTTGCACTATACAAACGTCTTTGCCATGGAAAATTTGGGAGTTCTCCTCCATCACAATATCTTGAAGCACATACAATATCATAGCCTGAAGATATTGTATTCGCCATCTGAGTAAGTAAGTCAGTTACACTAGTTCCATCAGCTTCCATAGTAACAATCACGTCATTTAAACCAGAATCAGAAACTGCTTTTCGCAATCCTGTATTAAAAGCCTGAGCAACACCCAAATTAGTCTTATGATTAAGCAAAGTAACTGGCATTTTCTCTGACAATTCTTCTACTATGATACGTGTCATATCAGTACTACCATCATTAACTACATATACTCTATAATCAAAGTTTTCGGAAGACAAATGATCACAAACGCTTGTTAAGACAGAAGATATTGAATCATCCTCATTGTATGCTAACAACACTATCCGTACAGAATCTAACATTTAAATATCACCAAAATAATATCTTCCCATCAAACATAATCTTGCCATTTAGATGCCAATTATATGATACATCATCAGCCTAATTTGATCTCTTTACATCTCCTATAAACTTAAATGTTTTCATAGCACATTTCTCCCAAGTATATCTAGATGCACTTGATTTAACAGACTGAGATATTTGATGTCGTCTATGGTGATCTTCTAACATCTGTTTAATGCTATCAGCAATAGACTGTATGTTTATTGGATCAAAATAAAAAGCATCTTCTCCTAAAATATCCGTCATAGGCCTAAAATTGGAGGATGCTACTGGCAATCCAGAAGCCATAGCTTCAAGTAACGTGTTAGGAAAATTTTCGCACGTAGAAGCAAAAATAAAACCATCAGCATCAGAAAGAACATGGTGTAATTCATCATGAGGAATATTTCCCAAGTAATTCACCAATACTCTATCAGGATCAAACTCGTTTAGAGCACCTTCTAAACGACGCATAGCTGGATCATACGCTGGACCAACAATATCTAACACAATAGGAATATCTTCTCTCCTTAATTTCGCAACGGCTTCTACCACATTCCACTGATGTTTGTACACATCAACAATAGAAACATATAACAAACGAAAAGGATTGTCTATATCAAATGATTCCTTATTAAGTTGTGATCTAGATTCACCAAAAAACCTATACTCTACTCCATGAGGAATTAAAGCCATCTTACATTGCGCATCACCAATCTGATTAATAACTCTATCTAGTGCGTATTGACAAAGAAAAATTATTCCTGAAGAATTAGAAAATGTACGCGATTGTAATATTCTAAGATACATCAATCTCAACAACATATAACTAATGCCATATCTAAATGATTCTTTTAATGTAAATGGCAACATGTTCCTACACATAGATATTAATGGCACTGTATGCCTACCTGCTATACCACCAGGCGCAAAAAAAACATCGCATTCATTTTCTGCAATCCGTGGCAACTTGTTGATCTGCCATAGGAATCTGTTAGATGATGTTGTGTTAATTTCTGGAACAGTAATTAAGTTTATTCCTTTATGTTTTGGTAATGTTGCACATAGTTCTTTACTAGCCCATATCACAAGACTATCAATGTCACTATGATCACAGCTCCAATTGCGTAACACATTTCTAATGTGATTAGATCCTCCTCCAGAAATTAAATTAGAAGCATCAATTCCACATCGCATTTGTATTCTTACCTTTGCAATATTTCACGAATAATCCTAACAGCTATAGACACTGGCCATTTTTCTGCAACCAATCTAGACTGCTTTCCCATTTCAAACACCTTCTCCACATTAAGTAATGTCCACTCTAAATGCTGAGCTAATTCATCTATATCACCTGCAGAATGAATCAAGCCACTTTTGTTATGATCAATCCGATCAACTACAGAACCTGATGCATTTGAACCAATAATTGGAAGACCGGCCGCCATAGCTTCTAAAACAGCAGCAGGATATGCATCACGCAAAGAAGGATGTACATAAACTTGAGCTTTCTTTAAAACTTCAGTTACTTTGTCAGGTTCCATCCATCCCGTAACTTTCACATTGTTTTTAAGGCCATATTTATCTATAAGATTAATAATATTTTTGTTATCAGGACCACTACCAACAATAACATATTCCCACTCAAATTTCCTGTCAATACGAGAAAATGCTTTTATGGCAACATCATGACCTTTGATTTTGTTTTCCACCCTACCTACTGACACAAATAGAATTGGAAGTTGTTTGTCTAATGATTCATATCTTTTATTGTATCTGTCTAAATCAACAAAAAATGGAAAATCGACAATCTTAAAGTCAGAACAACCCATTTTCTTCAATGCCCTTCGAGCCGGACTACCAGTACCCATTACCGCAACAGCCTTGTCGAAAACCCACAACAACCATCTATTACGAAAAAATACTTTCAAAACATTACGTCTTTTATACAAGTCTGGAGTATCAGTCCATAACACAAATGGCTTATTCATCAAAGCCAATATACTAGCTAACACAAATGTTGTTGGCGAATTCCATCCAGCAATCACCACTAAGTTGGTCTTAGATTGAACTGCTTCGATCAAAACTTTCCAATCTATCCAAAAAAACAAATTAATATTACGAAAATTAAATCCAGAACTTAGATCAGTTTGCCATGGATGTTTAATATCATTAGATTTAAGAGCAACAACTCTTAAGTCCAATATATTATCAGCATTCAATGATCTAAACAAAAAACTATTGTATGGTGACAAACTAGAACAAATCCACAGTAAACAATACTTCATAAATCAATCTCATCCAATTATCTACATCTTCAAATTTGACCAAAATCTCAAATCGTTTTCCCATTTATGCATTCTATTTCTGACATCATAACCACTAGCAATACACCTAGCTTGACCTGCAGCCGCTATTTGATCTCGTACTTCTTTGTGATCAAGATACCACCTACATTTATCTAACAATTCTTCAGGAGAAGCAAACATTACTGCCTCTTTGTCCTCAGTATATAAGCTCTGCATCAATTCAGTACGCTCACACATTAATAAACTTCCTATAGCGGGTATTTCAAATACTCGAGTAGTATAATCATCATTATTAGCTGTACTGAAAAATGCTAAACATATCTTAGCACCCGATATTACTTTAACGTAATCTTCACCATATACAGGATAAATCAAACCAAAAGATCGTCTAGACCTAAATGATAAATGTCTCCGCCAATATTTAGTGCCTCCATATATCTGAACATTAAAATTCCCATTGGACAAAGCTTCTAAATAACCTATCCTAGAATCAGATTCTGCATGACCAACAAAAACAATGTCATTCTGATAGTTTTCTAACTCGCCTGGTCTAAACATCGCAGGTTTGTGCATCCAAGGCAAATAAAAATGATGTAATACTTTCACCAATTTAGCTCCACATCTTTCATAATCAAATATGTTCTTTTCACGAAAAACATGGTGACTATTAAAATATGGAATTACTTTCCTCCATTCCCTCAAGGATGGCAAGGATCCATATTGACCAAAAGGATCGTCATTATGGTATCCGGTAACCCAGAAGTCTCTGGTTAATTGACAAACCATCTCTTTATTTACAAAAGGTGTAGCATATATCAACACAATATCTGGATTAACATCATATGCTGCGTGCAGTATTTCATGTCTAATTCTATTTACACCTGGACCTACAATAAAACGTTTCTCAATTTTTCCAAGTAGACCCGAAGACAAGAATTTGGTCCAATCCAACACAGCAACTTGATGACCAAGTTCATTCAAACCTCTAGTCCATGCCGATGCATACATGGGATATTCCTGTGAACCTACTAACAAAATTTTCACAAGGAACTCGCAGAATAAGTATGTTTATGAACAATTTTCTTATACAAATCAGCAGTTTCCCTTCCAGATTTTTGCCAAGAAAATTTTTCTCGTAAACCTTCAGATGCCATAACTAAAGATTCTTGCAACCCTGAATCATTGACCAACATATCCATTGCTCTAACCCATAACTCTGGACCTTGATCAATTGGTAGTACAAAACCATTTGCTTGGTCAGTTACCACCTCAGGCAAAGCACCTCGATCAGATACTATGACTGGTGTACCGCATGACATAGCCTCTAATGGTGCTAGACCAAAACCTTCCATTTTTGAAGGAAACAAAAATGCGATACTATCTGACATTATGTTAACAAGATCCTGTTCAGTTTGATATCCAACAAAAAATACTCTATCTTCTAAATTCAAAGCAGACACTTTATTTTTTAATCGACTTAATAATTGACCTTCGCCAGTAATAATCAACTTACCTGGACGTCCCATCTTTGACCACAAATGCATAACATCTAGCAAGAATTCATGGTTCTTTCTATGAGTCAAAACACCTGAAGATAAAAATAGAGGCTCATCCTCACTAATACCAAAATTCATCCTCCAATTAAGTGTATTTCTTTTTACTGAAGAAAAACTAGGTCGAACGCCACAATATATATAATCTAATTTGTCAGACAAAGATGGAACTAAAGAATTCAACACATTTTTAGAATAACGGCTTATAGTGATAACATGATCATAACGATCAAGTAAATATTTTTCCACAAATTTGTGCCCTGGCATATCTTCATCATGATGATAAATCATTCCAACAACTGGTATAGACAACAATTTACCTAACAAAAGACTCATTAGACCATAACTATATGGACTATGATCTCTAATGATGTCAGGTTGAAACTTATATGCTATCCTTAAGATAGATGGAAAAGCTACCATACCGAGTGACTGAGGAAATAGTAAACCACGAGCATAAACAAAATCCCTAGTTATACCTGGTGGTAATGAAACATTGAGTCGATTTGTATGTGGCATTACGACTTTCACATCATGCCCTAAATATGCTAATTCAGACAATATTTCGTAATCAGCTCTACCACCACCTGAATTTATTGAAAAAGATGTTTGGATAGCCAAAACTTTCATAAAGCTTTCCTAATAAAACTAATAAAACCTCTAATAGTTTTAGACAACTTAAGTCTAATCCTGTAATAGTTTTCCCAAATGCGATAACCAGTTAAAAACGGAACAAATGAGAACTTTGATTCAATGTTAACTAACCATTCATCTGAATCTCCAGTTTCAACCCATACCATACCTACACCATCTTCACGAATATTCTCCTTTTCTCCACCAACCCAACGACGATCAGTCTGCACCAGTTTTGCTTCTAGATATGGTAGAACATATTTTGCAACAAGCTTTTGAGTTCCAATACCCCAGTCTTCTGCAGAATAGTCATCAAATAAAATCCCTATCCTTTCACCAGAATTCATCAGAGTAATAATAAAATCATGTAAAACTGATCTATAACCATGTCCACCATCAATAAATGCAAAATCTATTTTATCCAAGTCAAATGATTTCATAACAGAACCAGACAGACCTTTTAAACTATTAATCCGATTGATCCATTGCAATTCGCCTACATCATCCCATACTTCCATACGAGACAAATATTGAACACTTGGATCAGATCCATCCCTAATTATTGGCCACCTAATTGCTTCATATGAAGAAACCATATCAATTGTATGAATAGTACCATCTATACCAAAATCGCTCATTGCCCAAGCCATACATAGAGATCCATACCCTCTACCAGTACCAAATTCCAATACATTTTGTGGTCGATGTTTTGCCACTAATGCATATAACAAGATTCCCCGCTCATAATTTGATCGAAAAAATGTTCCATCTTTTCGAACTCGTAATGCAGTGGAATCACCTAATTCCCAAAATTTGCTGATAGATGGTATCTTTACACCAAGATAATCAACATAATCTTTTACTTGAATAACATCCATGAAATCCTTATTTGTTTTGCTAAAATACGAAATAAGACTTAATCCTTCATCTTTGTGTACATGTCGTTATCAAGTATATATTGTGCAATCACATCAGCAAGCACTCTATAACCCTGTGTAGACATATGATTGTTGCCAGAATATTGATCTAATTTTTTAGTTACATCACTAGGATTAAATTCCATCAAATATGCAGAGTCCACATCCAAATACCGCTGCAACTCAGGTAAAGCATCGACAAATCCAATGTTATTCTCAACAGATAATTGAAACGCAAATTTCTGTGGATAATTGCTATAACCAATTTCAGTCATTTGCCTATAATCAGGTATAGCAACATATAACAAAGGTATCTTATGCATCTCGAGAAGATTTACAACATTCGTAAACCAATATTGATAAGACTCCCAACAATCTCCATTATCACTAGTTGCAGAAGGTAACATGAAAGGATCACAATTACCATCATCTGGTTCTGATGCAACTTGAGAAATTTCTACACTACGCTGTACCATACTAGATTTAATGTTGTGTGCAAGTCGTAAAATTGCCACTTTATTCTCAAAATCAGTTATAAATGAACGGACAAATCTCTGATAAGGTTTTTCATAAATCTGCTTAACAGGTCTAGCCAAATATTCACGTTCCAATCCTCTCATATCACTTATATCATTAGGGAAAAAGCCGATTATGACTAAATCGGGCTTTATTCCTATACCTCTCTCATTCAAATAATGAAATTGATCAACTATTGTATAACCTGCTACACCTGCATTCATCACTTGAGTAGTCACATCAGGATATAAATTTGCTTCCAACTGACGTTCAAGCTGAGCAGGCCAAGTGTCTTCATTAGGAACATAAGGACCAAAAGTAAAAGAGTCTCCTACAGCAAGTATAACAAAATCAGTATCATCACTTAGTTCTTCAACATTTCTCAAACCATCTGAATTAGTCTGCACATGATAGGGACGATGTGGCCAAATGGCCCAAATACCGTTCTGGTTAGGTGCCAAATCACCGGCGCCTTCAGTTTTATTAAAAAAATATTTTACTACACCAAATTTGCACAAATTCGGCTCAGGCATATGACACTGAAACAATGCTAATCTCAGAAATAGCTCTATAACCACAAAAGCGACAACTGTGATTGTCGCTACTATAAACACTGGTTTTTTGTGTATATAAAATCTACGCAAGCTCTAACCCCATAGCTTTTTTGTACTTATTAGCAACTAAACGAATATCATAAAATTGTTCAGCTTGCTTCCTAGCCTTTACTTGATAAATATCTAAAGAAGCTAAAATTTCTTCGACAGCCAAAACTAGTCTCTCAACAAAATCATGACCATAACCCCATGGATCAGTTTGTACAATTATCCCACCATCGCCAACTATTTCTGATGTACCACCCCATGATCCACAAACTACTGGAATTCCACAAGCTAAAGACTCAATAACCACATTAGGACACCAATCACCAAGACGCGGATGTATCAAAATATCTGCATTAGACAAATGATAAGCCATGTTGTCATTGTCAACAGATCCAACTACAATGATCCTATCTGAAACTTCTACATTATTATTTGAAAACTCCCGTAATTGCTGAGAACATATTTCATCCATAGTACCAACTATGTAAAGTTCCAAATTGTATCTCTTCCACAAACTATTAAAAACTGGAAGAATTGTACCAAGCATATATTCATGCCTTAAAGAACCAGCGCACAATAATCTAATTCGACGATTTTCCCTTTTATTAGGTAAAAAATGATTCAAATCTATTCCATTATAAATGATAGAATAATCACTATTGCGTTTGTACAAATATTTGTCACACATTTGCTTACTAAACGACGATTGGTAAATAACATGATCAGCTAAGAGTAAATCTCTTTGAATCCGAAAATTGACAGCCATATGAGCTTTCGTAAGATTTCTATTCTGATAGAATCTGTTTTGAGTTCTATTATCATAATACGTTGGTACCATAAAGCCATCAACCCTCAAAACAGTCTTTATATCCCACATTGCACATAAACGATGCATCCAATCTCCCCATGAAACACTAAAAAATAGAGCTGATTCAGCACTTCTAAGACGATTGTATGTCACGCCAACATCAGTTCTCTTGAACTCTCTAGACAATTTTCGTGAAAAAAACCCTGGTCCACCGTATGTTGACCTTAATCCAAAGAAACAAGTTCTGTTGGAAGACTTAGGCCAAGGAACTACACTCATCGAACGATCATAAATACTACCGATAATATTAGAAGACATAAATCTTTTCAGCACAAGATAATCTCATTATATTTTTTATACCATTTCACCATTTCCATATTTTCATACGATAATCTGCAGATTCACTTGCGAATCTATCTAAAACTAATGGTAAGCTTTCTCCAAATTCATAGACAGGTTGCATATCAGATGGTATTTGTGAAGAACTAGCAATTTTTGTAACTACATAATCATGTTTGTCTTTGTTTGGTTCCTCTCTTATGCGCAATGAAGAACCTGTTGCTTCCACTGCATACCATATATCAGGAGGTCCTAATACTATACTACCAGGACTTATATATTTCTTTACAGATTCAAACACAACTGTGTAATCTCTCTCATTCCATTGATAAAACATTATAATATAACGTCCTAAGATACCAGAGATAGTGTATCCAATAAACACAACAACTAAAACAACCCTAAAAAATTGATTCAAGACAGTTGCATTGAAATTTTCAACCCATTTTGAATAAAACTCATATAGCATAACACCTGTGACAACAACAATCAAAGATATTGGATGTAAATAATAATAGCCTACCGTCTTAGACATAAAAACAGCTATAAACATAATAGGTACTATACATAAAATCAATAATGCTTGAGCCTTCCTCTTATATCTCCTAGAATTAGAACAAAACCACACAATACTACCCAAATAAATCACTAATAATATCGGAGTAACTCTATATGCATCTACATACCTAAATACTTCACTAACAAGACGGTTTACCAAAGATCCTACAGCTAATCTACTCTCTCCATGAAAAAAAAATTGCAGTATGAATAAATCTATATCATCATTGACATAGATATACAGTAACCAAGAACCGAATGGTAAAATTAGCATAAACATCATCCAAAATACTTCATACACAATTACCCTCTTACGATATAAAAATATAACAATAGCTAATGCACATACCCATACTATTGAAATAGGATGAGTAACACCTGCTATACCTAAAGCTAATGAACCCATACTTAAGTACATTAATCTTCTATGCTTAACATTATTCATTAATACATGAAGCACTACGTATATTCCTAATAATGCAAAAAAAAGTGCCTGTGTATCCATCCTTGCAGATCTAGCAGACTCAATAAATTTAGAATCGAAAGATAAAATACCTGCAGCCAATATTGCACTAATAGTATTGTCAAACAAATTCATTGACAACAAATAAACTATTACTAATACTCCAGATGCAAACAGTACACCAGGTATTCTTGTCTGCCATATACCAAATCCGAATATTTTGTATACCATGGACATTATAATTATTTGGCCTGGTGGTTGCCAATAATAGGCATCATCAAATCCATTCTTGTACGAAAAGACAGATGAAATCAATCTACCATTCATAGCCAATTCTTTAGCTGGATCATTTAGAGTAACCTCATCCATCCAAACTATCGGACTTTTGTCTAAACCAATTATGTTCATTACGATAAACATTAGCGCAATATAAAGACCTATTTTGGCTTTAACGTAATCTATAGTCATTTCAACAATACCTACTATGTACTTTCACCAAGAACATAAACCGGATTCCTCCCTGATTTATCATAATAGCTACCAGATGAATCAGATGTAGATCGTTGACAAATACAGGCATATCGTTGTTTATACAAAGCAGGATTAGATACGCTATAACATTCTGAATCATGTATTGTTGAAAATCCAACCATATTAAGCCAAGCTTTAATTGAACCTACTGTGGGCAAATGTGTGATTGTACCCGTGTCATTATATGTATCCGGATGATAAATCCTAACAAAATTACCTTTTCTGATATACCAAGGATCCCTAATAGTAGCACTCTCTAATACCAGATAACCACCTGGATTCAACAAATTATGCAGCCTCCTTAAGAGACGTAACTGCTCCGCATTGTGATAAAGAACACCAGTGCACCATATCAAATCAAATCTTCCTAATGACTCTAATTCTTCAGATGGCATATACATTAAGTTAGTTTCAATATAATGATATACACAAGGAATTTCACTAAGCCATTTTTTTACTAAAGATGACTTCTCCGGCAAATCTATCAATACTAATTCCAATGGTTCTAACGATGCCAACCTAAAACTATCGAATCCATCCTTTGGACCAATTTCCAAAACCCTACTATCAGAAAACAACTTTTCAGGCACAAGATCAATCAATTCTTCAAATAACTTGTGTCTATAAAACATCGGTTCATGATCTGAAGAAACTCCAAAGAGTTTACGAATTAGTGATTTTAAATTAAACATATCACCTATTTTTCCTATTTCATCATTTAAATACTAACAAGATCTTTATTCATGAATTCCAATAATATTTTCTAGATTAAAAACCTAACACATTCATATAATGATTACCAACTTCAAACAAAGATTGTATTTCAATATTTTTCTGACGAATCACATATTGTGAAACCAATTCCTCGATCAGGTCTGGTATCTCGAATTTGTCATCATATGTATAACCTGCTCTACCTATCAACTCTGGATGACCACCACTATTAGCCACAATTGCAGGCAATCCACAAGCAAGAGCTTCTATCAAGGCATTAGAACATGGATCATGCATACTAGCAGTAATATAAATATCATGCTCACGCAACAAATCGGAAAGAGAAACTGAATTCATTGGGGCAATCATAGTTATTTTATTAAATTTAATTGGACTTCTTCCAACAAACGTATATTCATATTTGTCCCAATCCAAATTGTCTTCCAACCATTTATAAACATGTGCCCCTTTGTTCAAATTGTCTGACCAACTACTAGAAATTAATTTGATCTTTCGAGATTGACCACAATTAACAGTAGTGCCTGAAGAATAAAATATTGAAGGATCTACAGCATTTGATATAACACATGGATTTGCAAACTCCATTCCCAAACTCTTATGAGCATTTAAGCTATATTTTGATTGAAAAATAGTGGTATCAGCAATATTTTTATTTAATTCCCATATTTCTTTATCTACTCCACGATTATCGCCTCGATATTTGTCTACTGGTCCATCTACTCTGTGAATCATCCGAATCGGATAATTATTTCCTATCTGAAGCAATTTGTTAAAATCAAAATTAAAACTATTAAACAAACATGCAGCAGTATTATCCGAAACTTTATTTTTCTCTACTCTTAATCCTCTCCGTTCAAATTCAGCTGTCAAAGCAGTCATAAACTGATTGCCTCCACCATATGGTGAAGGATGAAAATCATGAAACACAGATACACTTGAGTTAGAATTACTTTCCTTAGTTGTCATTATTTGTATATTTCTAAAATATGTCTTTGTAAATCATTTGCTAACAAACGGGCACTATATCTATTCTCTACCAATGCACGTCCATTTCTTCCTACAACTTCAGCTTCCAATGGATGATCATACACATAATCAATTGTTTTCCTAAGATCATCCTCATTACCTGATTCTACTAAATAACATGTTTCCCTATGGATCATATGTTCAGGATCCCACAAACCTTTAGTTTGGGAAATTATCACAGGTCTACCACATGCCATTGCCTGCAATGCAGCACTTTGCCCAGAAGGTTGATCAACATCATGCAAAGGTATTACAACAAAACGAGATCTTTGATATAAAGTCTTCAATTCTAAAAATGTATGCTGATGACTTATGTCAATATTTCTAGTAATTAAATTCTGGGGGAAATGATGCCTCGAAACAATTTTTAGTGGATAATCACCAATAACATTTATCAAAGTATCATAGTCCCTAGCAGCATCAGTACCAATACTAAAAATATAGTTATCATTACCATTATCATAATCAGGGACCCAAAATTGATCGTCGACCCCGAATTGCAAAACAAAAATTTTATCCGAAGAAACTTCTAACTCCCGAACTACTGAAGAGACAGAACCATCACCTAGAACGATAACCCTTTCCAATGAATTAAAAAACATAGCATAAAGATATCGAAACAATTTGCCAAAATTTGAATGCCTTTTACAATCAGACAACCTGTGAGCCAAGCCTTGACTTATATATAGAACTGGCTTGCTAATCAATTTGAGCCATTTAAAAAACGCAATTGGCAAACCACAAGTATCTACAGTAGAAATAATTACATCAGCATTCTGTATCCTACGCCAATTGATTAATACTATATGAATCGAAAATCCGATCTCAACGACACGACTAATAGCAGTTTCTAATGGATAACACAAATATCTAATCCAATTTTTGGAATCATCATCCCCTTCAACAAAATCCAATTTGAAGTGATCAGAGTTAATAAAAGGAAAACCATACAAAAAATCAGCTGGTCCTAATTTTTTTTGCCAATCTTGCAATTGAACAGTTCTATTCCTTCTAAACAAAAAAATACATCTCATTATATTATGTCCATATTGTATTTATACAGGTATAAATTTACTTCCAATATAGTTTGCATTATTCTCACCTTCAATTCTCCAAAGATACATAGGTAACTTCACCGAAATACTATCACCTACTAATTGGGCAACATTGAAATTAAAGTCACGATCTGCTCCACGACCTCTTAGTGATGGCCATACACGGCCGTTCAATGGCCTAAATAAAATATCTTGAGTAATACCTGCTCTAATTAAAGTGCAGTTTCCTGCCCCAGGATAGGGTGTTTGTAAGTCTCCAAAAAAAATCCTATTAAGAATTCTCCTAGTTTTTAAATTATGTGGAACATTATCATGTATCCATCTAAGATAAGTGGGAACAATACCTTTACATCTAACAGACAAATCAACAATTTCACGAGAATCTGTTAAAAGATCTTCTTCTTCAGTGTTATTAATAATAGGATCAACATTGAGGATTTTTCCAACATACTGCGAAAAATATTTTTGCCAATCTATACAAACATGTGAAGATTGATATTTACATGCAAAAGAATACTGAACTTCAATTCTATTTAACAAAGATACATCATCAGCATCTTGAAAGGTAATCCAGTCTCCTGATATTCTCTCAATACCATAATTGCGAGCAATCCATCCAGCATTAATATCTGTATTATTTTTATCAAAACGATCCAAATCATCTTCCGGTAATTGAAAAACTGATACATTACTATTGTCAATAGCAAAATGTTTGGCAATTTCTAAGGTCTTGTCTTGACTATTGTCATCAACCACTATCAATTCCAAGTTTTTGTATGTTTGACAAACTATTGAAGTAATAGCTTCTTCAATAGTTTTCTCAGCATTACGAGCAGGCATGACTACTGAAATAGCATCATTAGTATAAGAATTCAAAATAGTGCTCATTAGTGAGAGCGCTCTCTCAAGTAGGTATTCTCATCCTTTCGGGCAATTAGATAGCTTTCGTCCTTATCGAAGTATGGCAACTTCCCATGGAAGCAGATATCATATTGCTGGTTAATGGGCTCAACAAAAGATTCAGCATGTTTCCAGCGCTCGCTCCTAGTCTGGTGGGAGACAAGTAAATAGTCAGCCCCGAAGAATCCAGCTTCAAAAACGGCCTGCTGTGCCATTCGTGTAGATTCACTTAACGCCAAGGTACTAATAAACATGTCGAAGACATAATCCTGAGAGTAAGTAGACTGGGAAACCATCAAGTTGATTTTACCCTCTTTAAGTGATTGATCTTGCCTAACAATGAAATTGCAAATACCAGTACCTAAAACAGTTTCCAAATAAGCATATTGAATAAGAAGAAATATGGGCAAGTCAATAATCAAATATGTTACGTCCGGCACCATCATCCTAACCAATCTCGCCATATTTCCATATCCGCCACCAAATTCAGCTATACAGTTAAGATTACTTATTGAAGTATTCAAGTAATCCTCAAAAAGAGTGATATGATGTAAATGATGAATGTTATTATGGCTGCATTCAAATCGCTCTGAATTGACCGGTATGCCTTGTATTCTGGGTTCTCTCAATAACCAGCGAAGCATATGTGTGGGCAAGCGTGACATCAAATAATCCAACTGCCTGTTCATAAATTTCCCGCTATCCTCTACAATCATGGCGTATCGCAAACTGTCATGCAAAAAAAGCTGTAAGTCACCAGAATACAGCACATCATCTACCATGCTGTCGGAACGCCTCATCCAAGGACCCATAACCAAGCCGTCTGCAATTACAAGTGCATCATAGAATTCAGTCCCTCGCTTAATATTTGCCCTTATGCCATCCATAAGACTTGCTTCAGACGGAAAACGCTTATTCAAAACCCATTGCCGCAATCTGGTGATTAGTCTTCGTAATTGCATAGCTACCATTCTGAATAAATACGCCATTTTGAATGCATAGGCATATACGTAATTGACTTGTATGCAAAACTTGCATGACCAAAAATGCTCCCTACTATATTTATCAAGCGTGGACTTCCAATTGTACGCAATATCCATTTGAAGATACGGTAATGTAAACACTTCCTCAAAACATTTTTTGGAACTTGGTCTCTCAATTTTCCAATAGATTTGTCGGTAACGTCGGCAAAATCCTGAGCTTTCCTTATGCTCGTACTACTTGGTACTTTTCGATAAGCGCCCAAAGGACAATCGACGTGAAAATGCTGCGCATGCAAAAAAAATCGGCTCCAAAGATCAGAATCGAATGCAATTGATAGATTTTCATCGAGACCTCCACCTGCAGCATCCCAGATACTCCGTCGCCAAAATGTAGATTCCTGCTGTATGACTGCCCAATCACCAATCAAGTAATCATACAAATTTTTGTTATATTTTCTAGAACGTATGTATCTATCTTCTATATCGATAGTTGTTGCTACTCCTGTTATCCAATCAACTTCCGGAAACTGAGCAAAGATCTCTGCTACTACAAATAGGCTATTCGGAATTAACAAATCGTCACTATTTAGCCATCCCATAATGTCTCCGCTAGATAGCGAAAAACCTTTGTTTATTGCCGGAGCCGGGCCAGCACGGTAACCTGGCCAGATCTCATAATGATGTAATTTATGTTTGTATTGCTGTATAATCGCATCACTATCATCGGTACTACCATCGTTGATGACTAAATACTCCAAGTTAGGATAATTCTGAGATAAGACAGAGCTAATAGTCTTCCCAACAAATTTTGCATGATTGTAACAAGGTGTTACTATTGAAATAGAAGGATAGTCCATTATTGTTTTTTGAGATTATATAGATAACAAACTACAGATTTGTGTCCAAGCTTTCTCCCTGTCAAAAATTCGCACGGACTCAAATGCCGAACGTGCCTTGCTTTCTAGTTGCTGATCATTTGCAGAAAGCGCCAGATTCACCTGATCTAACAGTGACTCAAGTTTCAAGTCTTCAGCCAAATAACAATTGTCTTTATTCATCCATTCTAAACCACCCCCCATAGGGGCCCCAACGACAGCACACCCGCACAGAGCTGCCTCGAATGGAGGAGTGGGAAAACCCAGTAGGCGTGATGAAGGAACCTTCCAATAATTGTTTTCCTTCCCAAACAATCTGTATTTTGCTCGCTGCCACAGCGGTGTGGAACGCACTCCTTGGTCTACACTGATAAACAATCTATGACCATGCAACAATTCGTACCACGTGTTTTCACTATAGCCTGGATAAGCGATAGTGACTGTGGTGGCACTACTAATCTTCGGCAACATTTTTAGGATTCTCCAAGCTCCCCTAGCCCACAACACTAATATACCTTTCCTATCCTTATAATCTAATGATCTCGAATACAATTCTTCTGGATTGTCGGGAGAAAATAACTGAAGAACACTAGATTCAACACCATATTTGGATGCAATATAGTCTGAACAAGCACCACTTACATTCCAGTAGTCCGTATAACACGAGTCCTCAGAATATACGTACTCACCTTTATAACCTTTACCTATAGGGATAGAACATCCATGATGCCAAAATATTTTGCGGCGTGCAGAAGCAATACAGGTACTATCATAAATTTCATCCAGTTGCCAGCCATCAATAATCACATCATCATCATTACACATTTCCAACATCGTAGTTGAATCAATCACTGGGGCCGGTTGATTAAGAAACCCTGATTGAATAGGCTCTTTTGGTAGAACCATGTAGCTAGTTATGCCATTATCATTGAACAAATTTACAAATAAGTTCAAATATTTGGTGCCACCACTTGGTCTATTATGAGGAGCCGAAATGAAAACTCGCATATTTAAATTATCCAGGAAGAATTGAGTAGCACATTAATATAGGCCGCTTGTTGCGGAATCCATCATATACACACACAGTAAAACCTAACATCTAACAAGACCTCTTCCATTCCAACACAGGTGCAATCACTCCACGACGTAACTTAAAGAAAAAAGGCGATCTAGAGTGATCAAATTCTACATCAAAACTTAGTTCGGGAGTGCTATTAAGAATCCATTTTATATCCTGTTGTAACACGCATAATCGAACTATATAACTACCACCATTCAACATTCCTGCAGGAATAACGCATTCTAAACGGTTATATCCTAATTGTATCTCGGGCCACCGCTCAGGAATATCATCATAATGATATGATCGATAAACCATAGAACCATCGGCGAAAAACAAATCATAACCAACTCCAATTTCGTGTATTAATTTGTCAAGTTCAAATTCAATCTGGATTCTGATAGATTCGGACGTTCGAAAAGCTTGCGCTGTATTGCTATCTGAGTCTAAGATGCGTAATCCAAGCAATCTGAATCCTGAATTACCCGGCTGGGTATTCCTGTCACCCCAAACCCTTTCTGATAGCTGATTTTCTGAATCACCGGTCAAATAATTTCTAACAACCTGTTGCGTAGGACCATCATTAACAATTCTACCTTGATCAATATGTATAGTACGATCACACAAGTTTCTTATGGCCTGCATTACATGGCTGACAAATATAACAGTACGTCCTTGACTAGCCACATCTTGCATCTTACCAATACATTTACTCTGGAAACCAGCATCTCCCACGGATAGGACCTCATCCACTAATAAAATCTCTGGGTCTAAGTGTGCTGCAACAGAGAATGCTAGACGAACGCTCATACCACTAGAATACCGCTTGACTGGAGTATCAATAAATTTAGCCACTCCAGAAAATTCTACAATTTCATCAAATTTACGATTAACTTCTGTTCTGCTCATCCCCAGAATAGTACCGTTCAGATAAACATTTTCACGACCAGTAAGTTCTGGGTGAAATCCAGTGCCTACTTCTAATAAAGACCCTACCCTACCTTTTATTACTACACGACCATTAGTAGGAAACGTAATTCTTGATAGTATTTTGAGAATTGTACTTTTACCAGCACCGTTATGACCAATAATGCCAATGACTTCACCACGTTGAACATCAAATGAAATATCATTGAGAGCCCAAACAATATCTGGACTTTCGACCTCACCTGACGCAAATTTTGTCAGCCTCCGCAAATTACGCGCATTCCGCAACGGCTGTACTGCCAGTTTTAATGCGCTTCCAACCAAAGTATGATGACGCTCTTCTTGATAACCAATTCGATAGCGCTTGGATATATTCTCTACGCTTATAGCTGTGTTGTTAGACAACATCTGCAAATTTCCTTTCCATACCGATAAAATAGACAGCGCCACTTACTGATAACAACAAAGAGACGAACAAACCAATTGCCAGACCATCCCATGGAATGGGATTCGTGGAAAGCAATATTGAGCGAAAAGACTCAATTACGCTTGTCATGGGGTTTAAGTTATATAAAAACTGAAAGCGTTCTGGAACCATACTTGTAGGATAAACTACTGGGGAAGCATACATCAGTAACTGTATTACAAAGCCAAGACTATAATTTATATCTCGATACTGAATTGCAAGTGCGGTGACCCACATTCCAATCCCAGAAGCAGCAAGAATCATTAAGATAGTCACCATAGGAAGCAGTAACATTTGCGGTGTTACTCCGAAACCAAAATAGACCATCATAGCAAAAAGTACTATAAGTCCAACACCAAAGTCCCAAAGTTTACCGGTTACTGCAACCAAAGGAACGATGATACGAGGAAAGTACACTTTTGTGATAATACCGCGTGCCGTTATTAGACTACCACCGGCCCCAGTCAAAGCCCCAGAAAAATATGTCCATGGAACTAGCGCTGCAAAACTAAAGATAGCGTATGGAACACCATCTGACGAAATGCGAGCCATGTTGCCAAAAACAACCGTGAAAACTAACATACTAAAAAGTGGTTGTATGATTGCCCACCCTATACCGAGAACACTCTGAGCATATCTGGTCTTAAGATCACGCCACACCAAGAAATAAAAAAGGTCACGATAAAACCATACCTCTTGCAAATAGTTCCACCATCCAAATTTTGCCGATGCATCTATTACTGTAACAAATGGTTTGTCTTCAGAAGTAGGTGAATTCACTTTGATTCCTTAGTTGGATTATGCACTGCTCTGAACATACCAGTCAACTGTCCGTTTCAATCCATCTTCAAAGTCCATTCTAGCTTTGAACCCAAAATTGCTTTGTGCACGACTAATGTCAAGTCTTCTGCGCGGCTGCCCATTTGGCTTAGTGCGATCCCACACGAGTTTTCCTGTATACCCTACCAAGGATGCAATGGTTGTGGCCAAATCTAGTATAGATATCTCTTGACCAGAACCTAAATTTACAGGATGACTACTGTTATATTTCTCAGCTGCTAACAAGATGCCATCCGCAGCATCATCGACGTACAAAAATTCACGAGTGGGCGACCCGTCACCCCATACAACCACTTCTTGCTGTCCACTAAGCTTAGCATCCAAAAATTTCATGATTAGAGATGGAATAACGTGCGAGTTTTCGCTATCAATACTATCTCCGGGACCATATAAATTCACCGGCAACAGAAATATAGAATTAAATTCATACTGCTTCCTATAAGCCTGACTCTGCACCAGTAACATTTTTTTTGCCAGTCCATAGGGTGCGTTTGTCTCCTCCGGATAACCATCCCATAGATTATCTTCTGAGAATGGCAATGAAGTAAATTTTGGGTAAGCACATACTGTGCCAATGGCCACAAACTTTTCGACTCCATATACCCAAGCTTCGTGAAGCAATTGTGTCCCCATCATTAAATTATCATATAGAAACTCTGCAGGTCTCGCGCTATTTGCGCCAATGCCACCTACAATAGCTGCTAGATGCACTACTATTTGCGGACGCGTCTCAAAGTACAGTTTTTTTATCGATTCATTAATGCGTAAATCAAAATCACGACTGCGAGGAATAATCAATTCACCACATCCTAATCCACACAACTTGCTAGTTATAGTAGAGCCCAAGAATCCAGCACCACCAGTTACACAAACCCGTTTGTCCTTCCAGAAATTAGTTTTCATATAACTTATACAATAAAATATTTAGTAAATTAAAAAATACTGCGAGAATGCTCCGCCCTTCCAACACGCACCAATTATTGCGTGGGACCAAATATACCAGAAATCACAACTACTTGCTTACTGATTACATCTATCTTTTTTTTTAAAATACAAAATGTAACCATCCACCAACTCACATACATTAACAATCTAACCAACTAAATCGATTGTGTTCACAATACAAATCATGAACATTATGTTGTGGAACCCAATTGATGCATTCTGTTATTTGCTCTTATCTCAGTACATGACTCTAGATAATAATCATGACCCACACAACGGACCAGCCAATCAGCAGATTCGCTAGTTGATATAACTCCATGCTCCAACAAAGTCAACCTGAGAATATCTGTTGCATCACTATCTCCTTGCAACAAAACACATTCAATTCCCTTACTCTGAATATCAACAGCCGTTTCCATAGCTGCTCTACGTAACTTCCGATAAACCCGAAGAGATTGTTCCATATACTCAGCTGTACGTCGTCCCAATAATGCAACACCCTCAGGTGTAAGATGGTACTTCAAGCGAGTACGATGCATACGGGTTGCTTTTACATAACCCTTAGCAACCATGCGCTTAATGTACCAATTAATACTACCAACTGCTACACCCAGTTGAGATGCAAGTCCAGCTTGAGTTACCATGGAATTCTTATTAATTGCATCTAACAATTGATACTCATGATCCTTCAAGACATCACCTATCAC
The DNA here is from genome assembly GCA_002296125.1 of Anaerolineales bacterium UBA832. Classification (GTDB taxonomy): domain Bacteria; phylum Chloroflexota; class Anaerolineae; order Anaerolineales; family UBA11657; genus UBA11657. The sequence continues at coordinate 28,200 of DBHI01000086.1, forward strand.
CAGTATTCAGAATTTGAATTCTAACCAAGGGTTTTCCTTTAGTCAAGCATAATGTAGTACGTAATAAAGAAATCGTAAAACAATCGTAGTTTTCTACCTACCCAAATTAAACACCACTTTACTACCATCAGGTTCAAACACAAATGGTAATTCACGCAAATTGCTAAGCACGCTCCTAACATCATCCTGAATACCTAAAGGAGCATATAATAACAAAAATCCTCCTCCACCAGCTCCAGCAATTTTACCTCCAATAACACCCACTTCTCTGGTAGCATTATACAAATCATTAATAACAGAATTACTAACCCCACTAGCCAGACCCTGTTTTAATTCCCATCCTTTATGCAACATTTCGCCAAAACTATCTAAATCACCACTTTTTAACAAATTCCGTCCTTCTTTAGCTAATTTAGATAACTCTATTAATGTATCTGTACTATTATCAATATTCATCTTTTGTTCTGTAAGAATACTTTCTGAAGGACGACTTACATTCGTGTAAAATAACATCAAATTGCGATTTAAGCGTCGTTTCACTTCAGGATCTAAAAGTAAGTCACTAACAACAATAGAATTATCTTTATCAAAACTAATTTCTCTCAAACCACCATATGCGCTAATGTATTGATCTTGCATACCAATCGGCTTTTTACATATTTCAATTTCAATATCACATGCATTCTTCGCTAAAGTTTCTGCAGTAACAAGCTGACCTTTATAAGAATATAAAGCTTGAAGTAAACCCACTGTTACACTACTGGATGAACCTAAACCCGTACCAGTTGAAGGAACATCTGCAAGAGTAGTAATTTCAACTCCCCTGTCAACTCCAGTAATTCGCATGGCTTCTCTTACTAATTCATGTTGAATATCCTCAATATTGTCGACAATTTCTTTACGGGAATAATTTATGTAAATTTCTTCATCAAAACGCTGCTTAATTATTACGTATATATATTTATCAATAGCTGTAGAAAGTACCATTCCTTTGTGATGATCAAAAAAATCTGCAAAATCTGTACCGCCACCTAAAAAACTAACCCTCAGTGGAGTTCTTACTACAATCATAACTATATTATTCCTCCATACACCTTAATTAACATCTACATTACCACTGCTACAATAACTGCGCAACTCAATTTCTAATTCCTCTTGAGACATAATTAAAGCTTTTGATACCCATGACTCCAAAGATGGCAAATCACTTTCAACAAACTTTTTATTTCCTGCCAAAACACGATAAATTTGAGGATGGTTAGTTGTTTGTCGACTTTCTTCCATTTCAATAAGCTCTTCATGCAATTTTTCACCTGGTCTAAAACCTGTATATAGAATCTCTATATCCACATTTGGACGAAGACCATGTAACCTTATCATACGTTCAGCCAACTCTGCAATTTTTATGCTCTCACCCATTTCCAGCATAAACAAATCACCACCTTGAGTTAAAGTAGATGCCTGTATGACCAATCTTACAGCCTCTGGTATCGTCATATAAAATCTAGTCATTTCAGGATGAGTTACAGTAACTGGTCCACCTGACATAATCTGTTTTTCAAATAACGGCACTACACTACCTCTACTGCCCAATACATTTCCAAACCTAACACAAGTAAAAAGTGTATCTTCACTAATATCTGCCAAATTGGTTGTCACTTGTTCAGCGACGAACTTGGTAACTCCATAAATACTGATAGGTTCAACAGCTTTATCAGTTGAAATCAAAACAAACTTATCTGCTCCTATCGCTTTAGCCGATAAACCAACATTAAGAGTTCCTAACACATTCGTACGTAGAGCCATCTGAGGATGAGACTCCATTAATGGCACATGCTTATAAGCAGCGGTATGGTAGATTACTTCAGGACTATATTGTTCAAATATTCTACTGATCTGATTCATGTCAGTTACATCGGCCACACATATTGCCAAGTTAGAATGAGGATTAGACATATTATGCTCTGCCTGCAACTCATAAAGACCTGATTCATTTATATCCACTGCAACTACTAAATCAGCATCTAAAGACAATGACTGTCTACATAATTCCGCACCTATCGAACCAGCACCACCAGTTATTAAGACTGTACGTCCATTTAACATACTGCGACAAACTTTAAGATCAATTTCAGTCGGCGTCCTTCCTAAAAAGTCATCTACTGTTACATCTCTCAACAAAGACTGACTAGCACTTGTGGACAATGCTTCGAAAACATCTGGAACAATTTGGATACGTGCAGGTGCATTTTGACATATAGACAAAATTTCACGAAATTGCTCTCCACCAATAGCATGAATAGCAAGAACTATTAAATCAACATTATGTAAAACAACTAATTCTACCAATTTTGATCTATCGCCTAATATGGGAATACCATGTACATTAAAACCATGTTTATCAACATCATCATCTATAAAACCAAGGACTTGATAAGCTCGACCACCAGCTCTATTTTGAAGTTGCCATGAAAGTGATTGTCCGGTTTCTCCAGCTCCTACTATTAGAGTTCTTACTGTATTATCAATTCCTTTTGATTTTCTACCTACACTTTTAAGTCTAAAAATTAAGCTTACCAATAACCTGGTTCTATACCTTAAAATTGTAAAACCAGCAGACGAAAGAAAACCACCTAATGCTAATGCACTCAAGGGCAACGGACGAATAGTCGGTTCTAAACGTGCCACTGGTAACATATCTAATAACATCAAAGGTAAAGTTGCAGCTAACCAAGACTGTACAATAATAAGAGCATCAGGAGCACTAGCGAAACGCCACAATCTACTATACATTCCTGCCCAATGATTAGCTACCAAATGTACTAATACAATAACTAAAATATATGTGTTCCATGCATTCAGATAATGTACATCAGGAGAAGCACCTGCAAAACGTCCTGTTAATGCTACCCGATATGCTATAACTACGATTAGTATGTCACCTAGTAAGTACAAACCAGTACGACGAACAAACCGCAACAAAAATTTCCATAATTTGTTTATCATATTTACATTATAACTATTATTTCCTAAGCCATTGTAACTCAAATTCCAGACCCTGCCCAAAATCCAAAGGAGAATATCCTAAGTGTTGAATTGCAAGACTATTATCTACAACTTTATCCTCGCTGAAACGCAATATCTGTTCACTAGTAATTCCTAGTCCAATTTTACCGAAAAGCTCTGTGATAATTCGTGCAAAAATAACTGGACAATATATTTTCCTCACATTCACATCCATACGAGTCATTATCAAGTTTATAATTTCCAAATATGACAATGAATGTAATCCAGCAATATTATATGATTGTCTAATAGAATCATCACATACCATTGTTCTCAGAATACATTTGGCAACATCATTCACATACACTGGTTGTTGTAATGCTGTACCTCCACCAATAACAGGAACAAAGGACCATTTTTCCATAAATTCAATTAACCTCCATATATTCCGATCACGTGGAGACCCATAAATCATAGTAGGACGGATTATTGTATACAATAATCCACTCTCAGCAATAATCAATTCAGACTGAATTCTTCGAAACTTTGTTGTAGTATCTAACTTAGAAAAAATAGAAGTCGTGCTAACAAATATTGCTCGCTCTACACCCTTATTGACAGCTGCTTCTACAATATTTGGAACGTACTCGTAACCCAAAGAAGCAAGATTAATTAATATGTCTACATCTTCTAAAGCTAATTCGATAGTAGAGATTTTATCTAAATCACCATAACAAATCTCGACATCACTAGTTCCAATTAAACTCACATCACTAGTTTTACGAACTAAAACACGAACACCTATGCCTGCATCAATTAAATTTCTTACTACATATTCACCCAAAAAACCTGTAGCACCCGTAACAAGAACAAAAATCATAGAACAATACTCCTCAAATGATTCATATAATTTTTAGCAAGAATTGAACGGTCATAATGATCACATACAAACATCCTACCAGACTCTGCCATCTTTGAACGCTCTTGATGATTGTCAAACATCCATTCTATTGCTGTAACTAATTCTACAGCTGATTCAGGACTAATAATCTTTGCTGACTGCGAGCGTTGAAGTATCTCCTTTGCTTCGCCAACTACTGAGGCTATAATCGGAATACCACAAGCCATAATCTCAAAGATCTTTGATGGCACAAAACTATCAAACAATGAAATATTTTTCAAAGGCACAATACATACATCACTAATACGATAAAAATCTGGGATCAAATCTTTAGATTGCGGTGGCAACATTTTAACATTAGATAATTTCTTATCAATGATAGTCTGACCAATAGATTTTTTCATAGCACCATCACCAACAAGAAGAAAATCAATATTTGAACGTAGTCTCAATATTTCTGCAGCATTAACAATAGTATTAACACCCTGTGAGATCCCATGAGAACCAATATAACTTACTACAAATTTGTCTTCAAGACTCAACTCCTCCACCAATGCACGATCTTTTGAACCAGGTCGATATATGCTAACCATAGCACCATTAAAAATCACGATAATTTTTCCAGACTCTATACCTCGCTCAATTAATCTATCTCTAAAAGAGTTGGTAACAGTCACTATCAAATCAGCATTAGAATACAAAAACATTTCTAATAATTCCAAAATCTTTATTAAAAACGGATGTTGCAATATTCCTAATTCAACAAATATTGCTGGCCATAAATCACGAACTTCAAATACGAATGGAACTTTTCTAATCCTACTAATAAACAATCCAGCAAAAGCTGAAAAAAAAGTGGGAGAACTTGCGATAAGAATATCAATTTTGTTAAGTCGGTGCAAACTCAATAGAACAGTGCTAACCATGAAACTAAGATGACTAATTGTTTTCTTAATAACACCTCTGTTAGGAGTTGCATACAACCAGTTTCTCAATACACAAACACCATCTATGTTTTCATCGACAGTCAATTTACCTTTATATTGCTTTAATATAGATCCATTAGGATGATTGGGCATACCTGTTATAACAGTAACCTGATGTCCATCTAACACCCATTGCTTAGAAAACTCCGAAATTCTAGCAGAAGGTGCTGAAGGCTCAGGAATATAATATTGACAAAGATAAGCTATTTTCATAAAAAACCCAACTTACTAATAAGTATAGTAATCATATAGTAAAATTGACAATCATATGTTAGATCAGTAGACTGTCTAATAACTGCAAAAACAAAATACACTATACAATAATGAAAGTTAAATCTAATCTACATCCAACTCTCATATTTCTCCTAGTTGCACAATTCATGTTAGGAGTATTTCGTATTCAGATTGTACCACTCAGTTACAACGTTGACGAAATAATACATTTTGCAAACACTAAGCTAGTTGCCGCTGCCTGTATACGAGACACATTGGGATTATCATGGTCACTCCACCAGAACAATAGCATAATTGGAGAAAATGTCACGGAATGGATAGCCTTTAATGATAGAGAAAAAAGTAATATTGATCCATCAAATCCAAATAGCAAGCCATGTCATCTTATTTTTGACAATCGCCGACTGACTAATTCAGCTTACTACATATGGTCTAGCATACCTATAGCTGCATTTAACAACTTAGCAGATAGACCAACAATTAATCTTAGTAGATTTTTCACCCTACTTCTAGGAATGAGTGCCACTTGTTTGTCATATCTTGCAGTTAAAAATTGGTTTCCTAGCAAACAATTGTTGCATATTTCTTCAGCTAGCATTTTAAC
>DBHI01000007.1 GCA_002296125.1 Anaerolineales bacterium UBA832
CTATTCTTCAATTTCAATTGACACAATATTTTTTTGAGACTTTTCCCATTGTATATCCGTCAATTTTTGCATTAATGAAGCAATATCCAAAAAACATTTAGAACTATGGCTATTTGGATGTGACACTACAATTGGCATACCTTCATCACCACCAGATCGCACATCTGGATCCAAAGGAATACTACCTATAAAATCAACTCCTGTATCAGAAGATAATGATTTACCACCACCTTGACCGAAAACATCTAATTGTTTACCTTCATCAGTAATCAAATAACTCATATTTTCAACAACACCAAGTACTGGTACATTCAGTTGCTTAAACAATTCCAAACCACGACGCGCATCAGATAAAGAAATCAATTGAGGAAGAGTTACTATAAATCCCCCTGTAATGGCTATTTCCTGTGAAATACTTAGCTGAGCATCACCAGTACCAGGTGGAAGGTCTACAACTAGATAATCAAGATCACCCCAATCTACATCATTCACAAACTGTCTAATCGCTGAATGTAGCATAGGTCCACGCCAAGCCAAAGGTTTATTAGGATCTACTAATAAACCCATACTCATCACTTTAACCCCATGTGCTTCTCCAGGAATAATGCCTTCACCAGTCTGAGGTGGCAATTTATTTACTCCCATCATAATATGGCAATTCGGACCATAAACATCAGCATCTAACAAACCTACAGAAGCACCATTCATCGCAAGTGCAACAGCAGCATTCACTGAAACAGTCGACTTACCAACTCCACCCTTACCAGAAGCAACAACTATGGTCTTAAAGTTTTTTTTCATCTTTTTGATCCAATTTATCCTGTTTTTAGATACACACTAAACAAAACTATCTACTTCTTTTTGTTTTTATTCTTTTTTTCTAAATATAACTTAATGTCTTTCTTAGCTTTATCAAATTTCTGAAATATCTCTCGATCTTTTCCTTTATAACGACGAATCGTTTGTTGCGCACATGCAGTACATCCCAATCGTGCTCTATGAGATCCAGCATGACAAGTCATACATCCATTTATACGCATCATCATTAATGAGAAAGATAAGCCTTCTACAGAATCAGGATCTTGTTTTGATACTGATTCCACAAGTACATCCCATTCTTGACTACGAACTCCTTTCAAATGTGGAACAACACGCTCTGGAAATAATAATTCTGCATCTTCCTGATACACGATTAGATACCTTTATTTTGTTATTAACCTTTACTAAATATTGCTTAGATTTTAATAAAAATGATACTTTTACAATTTACAAATAAATTATCCTGATAAAATTAAAGCTATACCATTGATTAAGAAATAATGCCTACTAATATTAATGATGATAATTGCTAATCAGCTGCAGCTTGTTCAGAAGCTTGTTTAGCAGCAAGCTTAGCAGCTTTCTTGGCAGCTGCAGCTTCTTTCTTAGCAGCTTTCTTTGCAGCTTCTTCAGCACGTGCATTTTCTTCAACCAAATAATCATTAGGTCGAATGCTCGCATAATATTCAACAGGTTTATCTAAACGTTCCTTGTCAAATATATGTGCCTCAGTTCTATCATAAGAGGCAAGTTCATAATCATGATCCATTTTAATTGCATCAAAAGGACAATATTCTGCACAATAACCACAATTCATACAAATATCAATATCAATAAAAAAGTTGGTGGGTGCAGGTATAGGCCTACCAGTCTCAGGATCAGAAGAACGCTCTATCCAAATACACTGAGGGGGACAAACCTTAGCACAAATACCACATGATGTACATCTATCAGTCTTATTACCATCATCATCCGTTTCATATAATAAAAATGGTATAAATCTAAACTGTTCTGGGACAGGAAGTTTCTCATCTGGATACTGAACTGTAAAAACACCACGTCCCTCAGTGCCTTGTCGAATATTTAATGACTCGTCACTATAATAACGTCTACCTAAAAATCTCATGTCATCAACAAATGAATCAATCAAATGTTTGATGGTAACTCCCATGCCTTTAATTATGCCTATACCATACATATAATTATTAAACTCCCCATTACCGATCTACTTCACCTAATACTATATCTATGCTACCCAATATAACCACTGCATCTGCTACTTTATGACCTTTACACAGCTCTCCTAAAACGGTCAAATTTACAAATGACGGTGCTCTGACATGATAACGATATGGATTAGCTTTACCATTAGAAACCACATAATATCCTAATTCACCCTTTGGATTTTCTACGCGCCCATAAGATTCTCCAGCAGGTACTCTAAAATTATACTGTGGCTTACCAGTAAATATCTCTCCTTCAGATGGAATATCACGCATGACCTGTTGACAAATTTTTGCACTTTCCCGCATTTCATCTACACGAATCAAATATCTGTCATAAACGTCCCCATTTGATCTGGTAGGAATCTGAAAATCAAACCTATCGTAAATACCATAGCTGTCAACACGACGAAGATCATATGAAACACCAGATGCTCTTAACAGAGGTCCTGCAGTACTATACGCAATTGCTTTCTCAGCTGATAAAACACCAACTCCAATACATCTACTCCTTACAATTTCATTTTCTGTCAAAAAATGATCCAATTCATCTATCGCCTGTGGCAAACGATTATTAACTAGATCGTCGATAAATTTAATTGTATCTTCACCACGCATTTGAGATGGAAAATCTCTGGCTAAACCACCAAACCTCATATAGTTACACATCATCCTAGAGCCAGCAGTAGCCTCAAATACATCTAAAATAAGTTCACGAGCACGAATAGCATATAAAGCCGGTGTCTGAAAAGCTCCTAAATCATTTAAGAGAAAACCAATAGCCCACATATGATTAGCAATCCGAGTAAGTTCTGCCATTAGCACTCTAATATATTGTGCTCGCTCAGGTACTTCAACACCCATAAGTTTTTCTACTGCCAAAGCATAGCCAAAATTGTTGCCCATTGAAGCCAAATAATCTAACCTATCCGTATACGGCATATTCTGCAAAAAAGTATTCCGTTCACCAATCTTCTCATGGTTGCGATGAAGATACCCCATTACTGGTTGTAAATCTGTGATGGTTTCACCATCCAGTGCAACTACCATACGAAACACACCGTGAGTAGAAGGATGTTGAGGGCCTATATTTACCACAATAGAATCAGTTTGAAGAGATTTACCTTTAGGATCTGTCTTCTGCAAACTTTCATATAGACTATCATCAGTTTCAGGAGACCAATTATCAATATCAAAATCGGGCGGATAACTAACGTTCTTTCCATATGGGCTATCAGCTTCACTGCGCTTAACTTGACCACCTGGCCACCTAGTATCAAATGGCTTCACGTCTTCTTCATAATATGCTTCTTTCCAATCCTTTCGAAGCGGATATCCATCAAAACCATCCCACATCAAAATCCTACGCAAATTGGGATGACCTTCAAAATGCACTCCATACATATCAAAAACTTCTCTTTCTTGAAAATCTGCACCTGGATATATTGGAACTAATGTAGGAACAACTGGATTTTCTCGATTCACTTGAACCTTAAAATTGATTCCCTCGCCACCAACAATCTTATCTGCATGGTAAACAACTTCAATATGATCATCATCAATATAATCTACACCTGTGACCGAAGAGAGATAATCATATCCTAATTCATCACGAAATACCTTTGCAACTTCATGAAATCTATCAGGTGATACTATATAACCTTGATATCCATCCCTGGTATCAGCACTAATATCACCGTTAAATCTTTCAATTATATGATCAGATGTCACTTCATTATCCGGATTATTGAAATCTTGTTCTTTCTCTGTACCGTTCTTTTCCACCATTACAAATCCTTTTCTATATCAACATTTACCGGCATCTGACCAGCCTGTTGAGCCAAAAGAGCATGTTGACGAGGATCCAATAAATCAGGCCCTAAAACTGGAACTGGAACTGCCTCGCTTGCCTCTTGGCCATACCATCTTACTGACTTTAATGATTGACCATCTATCTTCTCTTGAAGTTTCATCAAACCATGCAACAATGCCTGAGGTGTTGGTGGACAACCTGGTACATATACGTCTACTGGAACAAATTTATCAATTCCAGATACAACATTATAGCCTTCTTTAAAGGGTCCACCCCCACTTGCACATGCTCCCATAGCCATTACATATTTTGGTTCAGGCATTTGATTAAACAAACGAACGATTTGAGGGACCATTTTTTTTGTTACTGTACCTGATACAATCATTAAATCAGCCTGACGTGGAGTTGCGCGAAATACTTCCATTCCAAAACGGGCTATATCAAACCTACTAGCCGCAGTGCAAATCATCTCAATTGCGCAACAAGCAAGACCGAATACCATAGGCCAAATAGAAGAACGACGACCCCAGTTATAGATCTTGTCTAATGATGTAATAGTGACTGTAGATTGCAACTCATCTGGCACCGGTATATCTGGATTTGACAATTCATCATTCATCAGAAATGCTACTCCTCTCAGAATACAGAATTTAAATTATTTATTGTAAATTTTACAATTACACAAAGTAAAAATTCACAACCAAAAGATTATATTGTTCACAAACTTCTTTGTCAAGAATTTAGTTGCAATAATCTTACTTAAATATTAGTGTGTAGATTGACTGTTTGGCAGTTTATGATAAAATTAATTGTTAGTATTTATGATTCTGTACGTACAATATTACTATAATCAACTATAGTAAACTATGTAGATGGAGAGAACAAAATGACTGTATCAATTGACACACAAGAAAAAAATCTAGAAATTAATCTTACTAGTAATGCTCGTCAACATTTATCGAAGCTTATGAAAGAACGTAATTTGCACGATCATGGTCTTAGAGTTTTCGTATCCGGAGGTGGGTGTTCTGGCATGCAATATGGTATGGCCATGGAAAATGAATCACGTGAATTTGATACTGTTATTGAAGACCACGGAGTTAAAGTGTTTATTGACCCAACATCACTGATGTACATGCGAGGATCGTCAATTGATTATGTAGACAGCTTAATGGGTGGAGGATTTAGTATAGACAATCCACAAGCGGTAGCAAGCTGTGGATGTGGACATTCTTTCCGAACCACTGAAAATGGGTCTAATGAATCTACACCTAATACTGGTGGTGGATGCGGAAGCGGTGGATGCGGATAACATAATACACTAAAGTAGGCAATATATATATCGTTAACTTAACTAAACAGTGTTAATGATAAAAATTAATTTTTCTATTTGTTGTAAATCTAAATATATATTTATTATTGAATAATACATCAAATACTAGCGTCTCTGACGTACTATTGCCACCATCCCTGAAATTATTCCCAAAACAAATAAACTGCCTATTAACACTATCGGTGGTAAAGATTGATCTTCAAATTCAACAGTAACAAAAGTAGGTTGAGCAATTGGTGGTGACTGTGTAAATGTAGGTAAACGTACAGGAATAGATGGCATGTCCGTTGATATACTACTTAGACCTTCTATAGGAACCGCTTCCAAAGTTGGTGTTGGTGGTGCATTAATTTCGGGCAAATCCTCAATGATCATCCCACGTACTAATACCAAAGGAGCATAAACCCAAGCAACATCTTTAGATCCTTCTGGATAATTAATTGCAATCCATTCTCCTACAGAAGTGCGTCCCACTACTGGAGAGATCTGACCAGCTACCAATACACCTATCTTTTCATAAAATGTTCCTGGACCAGATCGTACGTTGGCCTTCTCCGGAACGTAAATATGCACCCCACTAACTGTCGGTGTCGGAACAAAAGTAGGTGTAAAAGTGGACGTAATATTTGCATTAGAAGCTTCGTCCATCTCATCCGCACTAGCTAACTCAGCAGAATGAAAAATAACAAAAACAACTAACACTAAAAAACCAATTTTTTCTTTCATATTCATGTCTGTGATAAAATTAATTTATATTAGTATACAACCCCTTCAATCATTATTAGTAGACAAACTACTCAAGATATTACTAACATCAATGCGCACTTGCCAATCATCATATTCAGTCCCATCTTGCCTGTATACAGGAATACGCCTTCCTGATACTGGATCATATAAACCTACAGCTATAGTATGAATATCATAGTCAGAACTTTTCGGCAATTGAATTCTTCTACTATCTACAACTATATTTTCAGTTGCCCACGCAGATGTAGGCCAATACCCATTAACAGGTGGTCCATCTACTTGAAAAATAACATTATTAAAATCATCCAACAAATGTACAAAAACGGTAAGATCTTGATGAATCTTACCCATTGCTTGCCAATATATATCTAATGACAAATCTAAAGTTGTAGATTTATTAATTGAGTATCCTAACATGACAATATCTGATTCAAATACTGATCTATAAGTTATATCTGGAACACTATTACTTTGATCAATTGGCAACAATTTACCTACGTCTAACATTACTGAATCAATAGGTGCATTGTACTGACTAATAGGTAAAATGTTATCTACATTATCATCCCAAAAAGATGCTCCAAGCTTCACAATTGTAGGTGTAGTCGCATCTACAGTTATAGGAATTATATAATTATCAGGATAAATAACATCTGGTTGCCAATCTCCCGTCGGCAGCAGACCACGTCCAGGCCAAGTATCCAATTTACCTATATTTTCCATATTCCGTCCATACAAATTAAGCGAAAGATTATAATCATCAGAAATATCAATTTTGCCACGCCAATATAAAGTTACTTCAAGTGAACTTCCAACATACATTGTGTCATCATTTACTGAATAACCCAACAATTCAATTTCATCATTATAAACACTATTCACCATCATTACATTATCTGGAAGATCATCTTGTTTGATGGGTTTAGGTTTTTCATACCTGGAAGCAATATAAAATATGCTAACAAACAATGAAACACATGGCATAACAATAATAAACAAATAGTATACATACTTCTGTAGTGAACGACCAAACATAAAAACTATTCCAGCTGCTAAATATGTACTGATAATCGGCAAAGCAATTATTGCTAATCTACCTTGAGCTGCATGTTGATTAATGGACCAATACACATTTCCAACCAATGTAACAAACAAAAACAACCAAGCTAAGTAATGTACAAAATATTGCTCAATTAAAGGATTAGTAATTTTTTCCCTCTGCAACAACAATCGAATAAAACCTCCGATTGATATCAAAAATAATGTATTTACTCCAACAAAAAACCACTTTTCTGGGAGAATATTAAAAGCACCAAACACTCCCCAAAATGAAAACCACCAACCTTGTAATTCACTAAAAAAACCAGATAATGTAATTGGCTCTACACGAGCATAACCATATAAACTCAACATTGTATCAAAACCAAAAAACTCATCATACAATATCCAATTCCTATAAAACCACCACCCTGATACTGTAATAATACAAAACAATATCTTCATACCATCGAATACTACTTGGTTGACACTAGATTGATATTTAGCCTTATAGATTAGATATAGCAATAAAACAGGTGCTAACAACAATGCTGACAACTTAGTTAATATAGCCAATCCGAACAATACACCTAATATCCATGGGAATAAATTATCATTAAGTAATCTGCTTACAAAATATGATGAACTATCTAATTTATTTGTAGATGACTGTATTTTCACCAACAAAAAATAAATAACAACTGTAGACAAAAACCATATCCCATTGTCATTGTTTACAGACGCACTTATAAAAAGAAACATCGGATTAAACGCAGTAAAATATCCGGTAAGAATAGGAATGACATTATTTTTTGGATACAATAAAGTAGCAATTTGATACGAATAGTATATAGTTCCACAGGCAAGCAAAATGGAAAACCAGCGTATCAACCGAACAGCTAGAGTCACACCATGCCAAGGAAAATCTTCTTCATTGGAATGACGAAACATGTTGACATTTGACTGAGTACCTGGAATTCCAACTTGTCCAAAAGTGTTGTAAATATAACGATCTAAAGAATCATAATCATCCACCCATTTAATAATAAGCGAACTAACATAATAATATAACGGAGGTTGACTACCTTCTTGTCGAAATTCAGTAATTTGACCAGGCTGTTGTACAGGCATACCACGGCCAGATGCAATTTCCCTTACTACTCCATAATGCCAAGCCTCATCAGAAGCCTCAAAAGTAGGCGTAGACTGATCAAACACTAAGGCACTACCAAAAAACAATAGTAACAATATTAATAAATGCGGATTCCAATTCCTATTCATAAAAGAAAAGTAATTTGCTAATTTGATTCAATAAGACTGAATGATCAATTAACAGAAATAGATTCTACAAACCCCACAACCTAATTAGAACTTGTGAAACAAGCTAATCCATGACCCGGATCAATTAAGACACGGACTGGTGTAGCAGGTGCAATACTAACAGTATGTCTCTGTAAACTATGGATAAATCTTCCTGAAGGCAACCGCACTCTATATATATTGACCATACCCCGATATTCGTTTGTAAGAACTATAGAATCAGATTTTACATCAGGAACAATTTTTACATCATCAGCACGCACTGCTACATCTACCTCATCACCAATTATTACATCCTTTGTTGATTGCAATAAACCGATTTCTGTCTCGACTCCCATTTCAGTAACTGTACCAGGAATAAAATCAGTCTCTCCCATAAATGTAGCAACGAAACGAGTATTAGGATTCCCAAAAACACTACTAGGACTGCCAATCTGCTCAATAATACCCTGGTTCTGAACAGCAATCGTATCCCCCATAAACAAAGCTTCCTCCTGATGATGTGTTACAAATATAGCAGTAGCACCACTCATTCTAAGTATAGCCCTCACTTCATTTCGTACATGTACTCTTTGAGCAGAATCAAGATTAGAAAAAGGTTCATCCAATAATAACACTTCTGGTTTGGGAGCCATTGCTCGTGCCAATGCTACTCTTTGTTGCTCACCACCTGATAACTCATGAGGCATTCGATGTGTATAACCATTTAAACCAATCAATTGTAACAAGGCATCAACCTGATCAGATGAATCTCCCTTTAAACCATATGATATATTAGCACCAACACTTAAGTGAGGAAATAAAGCGTAGTTTTGAAATACCATGCCAACCTTACGGATCTCAGGAGGTACAAACAAATCAGAATCCACCATAAGATTTCCACCTATTGCAATAGAACCAGCATCAGGTTTAGTAACACCAGTAATTAATCTTAGTAGCGTAGTTTTACCACAACCACTAGGACCAATTAAGGCTAATATTTCTCCTTTCTTAACTTCAAGATCTAATCCATTAACAGCACCTTCCTTACCAAACTTTTTGATTAGTCCTGTACATTGTACTGATATTTCACTCATATTATTCAATCCTCTCCCGCAAAACGATTACTCCCATAGGTACTGATGATAGTAGAATTAACAATAAAGCCGGAGCAGCAGCAGCTCCAAACATTGCCTCTTCAACAGCAGACCATACAGATGTTGCTAATGTACTAAACCCTAAAGGTCCCAAAATTAATGTAATAGGCAATTCCTTCATAACAGTTAGAAATACTAATCCTATACCAGCTGATATACCTGGCCATGCAATTGGAATAGTAATACTACTAAAAACCTTAAGTGGTCCATGTCCTAAAGTTCGTGCTGCTTGTTCAATACTAGGAGATATTTGTAAAAAGGAAGTTCTCAAAGCACCTACAGCTTGAGGAAGGAACATAATAAGATAGCCAAAAAGTAATAAATACAAAGTCTGATAGATTGGCTTAGCATAATTTGCACCAAAAAATACCATTGCTAAAGCAACTACCATACCGGGCAAAGCAAATGCTGAGTATGAAACCCTCTCTAAAAACGTAGCGATTCGACCTGTTTCACGAACACTTAACCAGGCAACTGGTATAGCTGCTAATAAAATAAATATAGATGCCAAACCAGAAGAAATTAAGGAATTATATGCAGAAAGCCACAAAGAGGGAAATGCCATTTCAATTCGCATTCCTCTTAATAACCAAAAACATAATATTCCTGCAGGAAGTAGTAAAGATAATAGCACAACAGTACTACAAAACAACAATGATGGCCATCGCCAATATCCTAATTTAATCTGTATCGGATTTCCTACAGCACCCACATGACCACCATAATAATTTGCACGACCTCTAGTTTTAATTTCTATTAATAATACCAATAATGACAATAAAATCAAAACAAGTGCCAATATTGCGGCTCCAGTACGATCAAACGATGACTGATATTGAATATACAATACTCGTGTAAACGTGCTATATCGCATAAATGACACAGCTCCGAAATCACGTAGTACATACAATGCAACTAATAAACCACCTGCTGCCAAACCTGGTCTAAGCTGTGGTAAAGTCACTCTAAAAAATGTACTCCAAGCACCGTACCCAAGATTTCTAGATGCTTCCTCTAAAGCTGGATTCATTCTCATCAAAGAGGCTCTAGTAGTAGTTAGTATATATGGGTAACTCAACAAAGTAAGTACTAAGAATGCTCCTGAAAAACCATATAATTTTGGTAATTCTTCAACCCCCAATGGTGACAACCATTTTTGTAACATTCCTTTAGGTCCCAAAACTGAAATAAACAAATATGCACCTACATAACTTGGTACTACTAAAGGTAAAGTAGTCAAAATAGCCCAAAAACGACGCATCGGCAAATCACTACGGACCGTTAGCCAAGCTATTGGAACTGCTAACAAAGCACTTCCTAAAGTAACACTTGTGGCAAGATAAATTGTTCTTAACAATACACGCATAGTCCGTGCACTAAATAAAATGCCCCATATAGAATTACCTGCATCCAATGCACGAATTAATAAATAGAATGCTGGTAACAATAAAGTTAACGCAATTAGAGCGCCGGCAAACCATATCAACCATTTGAAGATAGATATCTTCCGTGTGTTCTGAATGATAGTGTTCACCGAACGCTCTATAGCAAATTCATTCTAACTTACAAGTCAAGCAAAAGACTCAACTTGCACAATTCTAATTTGCAAAACTTACTCTAATGCTCCTACTTCTGTCAACAAATCTACAGTGCCTTGCAAATCAACCAAGTCACTAAGATCAATATCAATCTTAGGTAGTTCAGCAATTGGTGTTAATTCTCTGTGAATCTTTACACCTTCTACCAAAGGATATTCATATGTTTGTCCAGCAAAATACTGTTGTGCTACTGGAGACAATAAGAATTCAACAAATTTCATTGCATTAGCTTCATTAGCACCAGTAGAAATTCTACCAATAGTAGCCACCATTACTAATGATCCAGGTCCACCACCAGTTAGGAAATGATTCCTGGCTGCAAAACTTTCACCTTCAGCTGCAATAAAACGATGCAAGTAATAATGATTGACAAATCCAATATCAATTTCACCTGCGGCTGCAGCAGCTACTTGAGGAGTATTCTTAGGATATACGCCAACATCATTGGCCATTATTCCTTGAAGCCATTCCTTAGTTTTCTCTTCTCCCCATTCAGATCTCAGAGCTGTAACCATTGCCTGGAATGAACCATTAGTTGGAGCCCAACCAAGTCGTCCTTTCCATTCTGGTTCTACAAAACCCCATAAATCATCTGGTAAATCAGTTGCAGGATCTATAGTTGCAGTATTGTATACAACAACCCTTGCCCTACCTGATACGCCAACCCAGTCTCCATTTTTAGATTGAAAACCTGAATCTACCTTAGCCAAGGTATCAGCAGGCAATTCTGCAAACATTCCAGCTTCAGCAACTGCTCCAGCTCCACCAGGATCTTGTGCCCAAAAAACATCTGCGGGACTATTTTTACCTTCTTCCATCAATACAGCTGCCATTTCAGCAGTCTTACCATATTTCACTTCTACCTCAATACCAGTTACGGCAGCAAATTGATCAATAATAGGCTGCACTAAACTTTCTGAACGTCCAGAATACACTACTAAACTTCCTGGATCTGCTTCTTTAACAACTTCTACTTCCTTCTCTACAACAACTTCTTTCTCAACCTCTACTTCAACTACTTCGGGTTGACAAGATACTAACAGAAGACCAGAAGCTATTATCAAAGACAATAAAATCCTTGAAAACTTAACTTTTTTGTTATTCATCTAATTTCCTCTTGTCTAATATTTTCGATCATACTTTTTTACTTCAAACACTTACTACTCTTTGTTTACTACATTTCAAATAATATCTTTCATTGACACCTCACTTGAATCAATACAATCTCTTATAATGAACAACTAGAAATATCCAATCACAAAGTAAATGACTCCTCTGAATCAACACAATCAGCACAATAACCTTCAAAACATACACAAGCATGTGTAAACTGTGCACCTGTTAATGCAGCAAATTCTGCTTGAACCTGCTTTATCTTTGGCGTCTCCACTTCTATAATCTTGCGACATCCTAAACAAGTAAAGTGATAGTGTTCACCCTTGGTAACTGTCTCATAATATTCCACACCATGATCACGAGCAAAATAACGCTGTTCAATCAGATCCATTTCCTTAAGAACATTAAGGGTTCTATAAACTGTTGCAATATTTAATTTAGAATTCAACTTCTTAGCTCTTCTATATACTTCTTCTGCATCTAAATGATCAGAAGTTTCATCAAGTATGGAAAGAATTAGTTTTCTCTGCGGAGTCATTCTCAAACCAGCAGATTTAAGCTTATTTGCTAGAAATGTTTTTTCTGCCATAATAATTACTCCTTATCAGTTTAATTACACAATATTAATTGCAATCCATTCGCAATAAGTGGCAAATATAACACAAAATATGGTTAGTTACAACTCTTTTAAATATTAAATTCACAGTTATTGCAAATGACTCCTAATTGCAATAACTGTGAATTTAATGATTATTTATGGCTAAATGTATGAAAAATTCTTATTGCTGAACAAAGATATCTACATCTTCACTACGAGCAACATTACCTGCTGCATCACCTACACGCACATGAATGGTATGCGAACCAATTGTATCTATATTCCATCGAGTAGCAAAAGGAGCAACTGTTCTAGTCTCAACCTTAATATCATCTACCCATATCTCTACAAAATCTACTGAAAAATCATCCTTAACATCTGGTTGGATTACTATTGATTCATCATCCATGCTGAATACTCTACCAGACCAGGGCGATACAATGCTTACTTCTGGTAATTGATTGTCAACTGTAACCTGAACAGTTGAAATATCAAATCGCTGATCATCTCGAACTACCAATAATTGAACAGTATATAAACCCGTAAGATTTGTAGTATCCCAAGAACCCAAATCCCCATCTTCCACAGACTGATAATTATCTGAAGTTAACTGAAACCATTGGTCTGGATTTAATCCTTGTCCATATTGCAATTTGTAAAATTTAAATCCATCTCCACCAACACTTCCCTGCAATACCACATTACCATTAACATAATCAAATGGTAATGGATAATTTATTTCAGCACCTTCTGAAAAAATACCTTGGTCTAATCCATCTACTGAATCATATTCTGTAGGGGGCTGTGGAATTTCAGCAGCCATCACCCAATCTGCAGCATCTGAAGGCATAATCTGATAAATTCTTTCTTCTATTAATTCTGGTGCTGTATATATAGTCGCTAATCTTTCGGTCTCTTTATTAATTTTAAAGGATTGCCACATATTATCCAAGGCAATAGGTTCTGTGCCTGTGATGAACACATCCCTAACAACCTCCTGACAATTGTCAGTAGGTAACAAACCTGATGGATAACAAACTTTGATTTCATTAATTCCAACTGGACGATCC
>DBHI01000012.1 GCA_002296125.1 Anaerolineales bacterium UBA832
TTATACCTCCTTACTCCACAATCAAATAACCTTAATTTTCTTCTGTTGTTTATAAATTACCCTTCACAACTGCTTCTGAAACTGCATCTGGAACCTTATTATACCTACTAAATTCCATTGAAAATACTCCTCTTCCTTGAGTCTTTGAACGCAAAGCAGTTGCATAACCAAACATCTCTGCTAATGGCGCAACAGATTTGATCGATTGTGCACCACCAGGACGCATTTCCATACCACCTATAGACGCCCTACGCCCAGACAATTCTCCCAATATATCACCCATATACTCATCAGGTACAATTACTTCTAAATCCATCATGGGCTCCAACAAAACTGGCTTCGCTTTTGAAACCCCTTGTCTAAAAGCCATTGATCCAGCTATCTGAAAAGCCATTTCACTAGAATCAACTTCATGAAAAGAGCCATCATATAACACTACATCTACATCAGTAACAGGATATCCAGCTAGCACACCTGTCTCTGCTGCACTTCTTATACCTTTCTCTACAGGACCTATATATTCCCTAGGTATAACTCCTCCAACAATTTCACTACTAAAACTTATACCCGAACCTGGTTCACCAGGCTCAACCCTGAGTACAACGTGAGCAAACTGTCCTCGCCCACCTGATTGCTTAACATGACGATACTCGACCTTGTCTACAGATTTTCGAATTGATTCATGATATGCAACACGCGGCTTACCAACATTAGCTTGAATCTTAAACTCACGCATCATACGATCAATAATTACTTCCAGATGAAGCTCACCCATACCAGATATTATAGTTTGTGCAGTGTTTTCATCAGACCTTACTTGAAATGTTGGGTCTTCCTCTGATAATTTTTGTAAAGCAACACCCATTTTATCTTGATCACCTGATGTCTTTGGTTCCACAGCAACCGATATAACTGGATCTGGAAACTCAATTTTTTCCAATATTATAGGCTCACTAACATCTGATAATGTTTCTCCAGTAAACGTATTCTTCAAACCCAATGTAGCCGCAATATCACCTGCTAAAACTTCCTCTACTTCTTCTCTACGATCAGCATACATTCTAATAACTCTACCTAGCCTTTCACGTTTACCTTTAGTAGTATTCTGTACCTTAGAACCTGCCTGAAGTCTACCAGAATATACTCTGAAATACGCTAACCTACCAACATAAGGATCACTTACTATTTTAAAAACAAGCGCAGACAAAGGACCGTTCTCATTAGATTCTCGCTCCAATGGTTCACCATCAACCGGATTAGTACCAATTACTGCTGGCACATCTAATGGAGAAGGCAGATAATCCACTATCGCATCCAACACTGGCTGAATACCCTTATTCTTCAATGCAGTTCCACAATACACTGGACTGATAGCATTGGATATAGTAGCCCTTCTAATACCAACACGTAACTCATCAACACTTGGCTCAATTTCCTCAGTAAACATTTCTAGTAACACATCATCATGCTCAGAAATCATTTCAATCATACTAGATCGAGCGATCAAAGCTTGTTCCTGTAGTTCGGATGGTATCTCCTCATAAAGTCTACGTGCTCCTAATTCATCACCCCATCTTATTACTTTCATCTCAATCAAATCAATTACACCACTAAAGTCTGATTCAGCACCTATAGGAATCTGCATAGCAACAGGATTGGCTCCTAATCGATCTCGTATCATGTTTACTGCATTATCGAAATCCGCTCCAACTCTATCCATTTTATTGATAAAGCAAATTCTAGGAACATTAAATCTGTCTGCTTGCCTCCAAACAGTTTCACTTTGTGGCTCAACACCTTGTACCGCATCAAACACTACAACTCCTCCATCTAAAACACGAAGAGAACGCTGTACCTCAGCCGTAAAATCAATATGCCCAGGGGTATCTATTAAATTGATAAGGTGCTTATCCCACTCAGCCGAAATCGAGGCGGCAGTAATGGTTATACCTCTTTCACGCTCCTGCTCCATCCAATCAGTAACTGTATTACCATCGTCAACGTTACCTATACGGTGAGTAAGCCCAGTATAATAAAGAATCCTCTCAGTACACGTAGTCTTACCTGCGTCAATATGCGCAATAATACCAATGTTACGTACCCGCTCCAAAGGCGGTCTAGAATCAGCCATAATCTCAAATCAACACTTCTCAATAGTTATACTCATAATAATATCCAAAAAAACTAAAACCTATAATGACTGAATGCTCTATTACTTTCTGCCATCCGGTGCACTTCCTCTCTTCGCTTCATAGCCCCACCTGAATTGTTAGCTGCGTCCATTAGCTCTCCAGCAAGTTTTTCAGCCATAGATTTACCACCTCGAGACCTAGCAGCAGATAATAACCAACGCATTGCCAATGTTTCACGCCTATTAGGAGGAACTTCAATTGGCACTTGATATGTAGCACCACCAACTCGTCTTGGCTTCACCTCTACTACTGGTGACACATTTTTAAGCGCCTTCTTAAATAAATCTAACGCCTCTTCATTCCCTTTATCTGCAATAATATCAAAAGCATCATACATTATCCGCGTAGCAACGCTTTTCTTGCCATCTTTCATCATACGATTCACAAACATTGAAACCTTTTTGCTACCATACCTTGAATCAGGTGTAACTATGCGCTGTTGAGGCTTATATCTTCGTGCCATTTTTATTACCCGTTGTTAAAATCATATCTTTTACCATATCAAACTATACATGTACTAAGAATTCTTCTTACCGCCATATTTTGATCTTCGCTGACCACGTCCTTCCACTCCTGTAGTATCCAAAGTTCCACGAACAATATGATATCTGACTCCTGGCAAATCCTTAACTCTACCACCACGAACTAAAACTACAGAATGCTCCTGTAAAGTATGACCTTCTCCAGGTATATAAGCTGTAACTTCTAAACCATTAGTCAATCGAACCCTGGCTACTTTCCGCAAAGCTGAATTAGGTTTTTTTGGTGTTTGGGTACGCACAATGGTACAAACACCTCTTTTCTGAGGTGCTCCCTTAGACTGACGTGACCTACGTTGTTTCGTAGAATTAAATGTATATTGCAATGCCGGAGCAGTACTTTTCTTTTGTTTGGTCTTACGACCTTTACGAACCAACTGATTAATTGTAGGCACAATTCACCTCACATAGTCCTTAGTTGCTGCAATTAGAGAGGCCACCGACAAAAATCTACGATGACCTCAAATATATATTTTCTATAATATTCGAACGTCTTCTTATCATCAACAGAATCAAAGACATCCGACCGGATTCAATAACAAGCAGGAAATTCTACCATCATGAACTAGGTAAGTCAAGGGACATGCCTAACAAAAAAAGCTGGCGTCACTTCTGGTTTCGATTTTTAAAATCAAGCAGCCCAATTCCACCTAATCTAGGGGTTCTACGACCCTCCTCATTCTTACCAAACTCTATCATTTCACCTGTATCTGTTTCTGCTTCTATAGCCAATCCAAGACTTTGCATTTCTTTCACCAAAACTCTAAACGAAGCTGGAATACCAGGATCTTCTATTTCATCTCCCTTGACAATTGACTCATAAGTCTTGACTCTACCGAGCACATCATCTGACTTTACAGTAAGCATCTCTTGCAAGGTATGAGATGCTCCATAAGCTTCAAGAGCCCATACCTCCATCTCACCAAACCTCTGACCACCAAATTGTGCTTTACCACCTAGAGGTTGTTGAGTAACCAACGAATAAGGACCTGTTGATCGTGCATGAACCTTGTCTTCAACTAA
>DBHI01000097.1 GCA_002296125.1 Anaerolineales bacterium UBA832
TATGTGGGAGCTTTGGGTAGTAAAAAAACTAATGAATTAAGAAACAAACGTTTGTTGAAATCAGGTCTAAGCACTAAATATTTAGATAGATTGTCGGCTCCAATAGGGTTGGATATTGGAGGTAAGTCTCCTGAAGAGATAGCTCTCGCAGTAATGGCCGAGATAGTTTCAACATATTATTCTATGGGTTAGTAGGTTATGTCGAAGTCTTTTTTGGACAAGCTAAAGGATATAGTGACGGATGAACAGGTATTAACTGCTCACTCAGAATTAATTCCTTATGAGTCTGATGGTCTTACTGCATTTAAGGCTTTGCCACGAGCTGTTGTGCTTCCAAATAAGCAATCAGAAGTGATTTCAATAGTTCGTTTATGTCATGAACATAGTGTCCCATTTGTTGCTCGTGGTAGTGGAACAAGTTTATCGGGAGGATCTTTACCTAACGAAAGAGGTATTGTAATTGGTTTAAATCGACTTAATAGTATTTTGGATTTAAATATAGAAGAGCGTTATGCAGTAGTTGAGTGTGGCGTGATTAACAATGATGTTTCAGAAGCATCCAAACATTATGGATTGCATTATGCTCCAGATCCGTCCAGTCAACTTGTTTGTACTATTGGAGGAAATGTGGCATTTAATTCAGGAGGAGCACATTGCTTGAAGCATGGTATGACAAGTAACCATGTGTTAGGTATAAAAGCAGTCTTGCCTGATGGTACAGTGGTACAGATTGGAGGTCATAGTTTGGATAGCGTTGGCCCAGATTTGGTAGGTTTGTTTGTTGGGTCTGAGGGATTGTTTGGTATTGCTTTAGAAATAATCTTGCGATTAGTTCCTATGCCGGAAGGCTTTAGAACATTACTTGCTGCCTATCCGAGTATGGAACAAGCTGGTGATGCTGTATCATCTATTATAGATGCAGGACTCTTACCTACTGCAATGGAAATAATGGATAATCTTACTATTAAGGCGGTAGAAGCTACAGTCCATGCAGGATATCCTACTGATGCAGGTGCAGTATTAATTGTTGAGTTAGAAGGTGAGATAGTAGAAATAGAAGAAGAATTCAAATGTTTACGTAAAATTATTTATGAATCAGGTGCATATAATGTTACAAGTGCTAATAATCAGAATGAACGTGCTTTGATATGGAAAGGTAGAAAAGGTGCATTTGGAGCACTTGGCAAGATTAGTCCAGCCTACATAGTACAGGATGGAGTTGTTCCTAGGAGTCAATTGGGTTCAGCATTAGCTGAGATAGATAGTTTAAGTGAGAAGTATGGTATTCGGGTAGCAAATGTTTTTCATGCTGGCGATGGTAATCTTCATCCGAACGTGCTTTTTAATAATAGTGATGAAGAAATGCTTGAGAAAGCTGAATTATTGGCTAGCGAGATAGTACAGATGTGTATTAGAAGAGGAGGAGTAATTACTGGGGAACATGGAGTAGGCATGGAAAAACGTGAATTTATGAATGATATGTTTTCTGACAAAGATATGGACCAAATGCTGATTTTGACAGATATTATTGATCCTCATCAAATTGCAAATAATGATAAGGTGTTTTCTAGAAGTCGTGTGCCGGGAATATGAATTGTTGAATTTAGTATATTAGGAGTGTTGAGATTTGTTTTATCCACAATCAATAGAGGAAATTCAGAGAGTTGTTGTTGAGTCTCATGCACCTATGGTGGTTAGAGGTGGTGGTACAAAACCTGGTCTGTTAAATCATAATGATAGTGTAACGACCATTGATTTATCTGATGTTTCAGGAATATTGGAGTATCGTCCAGAGGAATGTACATTTACAGCTTTGGCTGGTACGCGGCTAAACGATATTGAGGAGGTTTTATCTGACAACGATCAATGGATGCCATTTGATCCTCCTATGGTTGATAAGGGGTCCACATTAGGTGGAGTTTTAGCGGCTGGTCTAAGTGGTCCTTGTAGGTATGGATTTGGAGGTGTTCGTGATTTTGTTCTTGGCATAAGTTGGGTGTCAGGGGATGGCAATTTGTTAAATGGTGGTGGTCGGGTTGTTAAGAATGTAGCTGGATTTGATTTTCCAAAATTGATGGTTGGTAGCTTAGGAAGGTTTGGAATAATTACAGAAATTACTATGAAGGTATTTCCCCAATCACAGGCTTTTGCTACATTAGAATGGGACTGTCTTAACATAGAAGAAGCGGTTAAGTTTATGAAATTATTGTCATTAAGCAAAATTGAGTTTTTAGCACTTGATATTGAATCAAATGGAATAGTACGAGTAAGAATAGGAGGTATACAAAATAGTTTACAGAAACGTCTAGATAGCATTGCTAGATATAAAAATGGTGCAGTGATATTTAAAGATAGAGAAGAAAGTGAAAAATGGTCATCGTTAAGAAATTTTTGTTGGCTTGATGATAGTTGTATGTTAATTAAGGTTCCAATTACACCAGATATTGTTTGTCGACTGGACTCTAAACTTAGTCACTATGAAGCATTACGGTTATATAGTGTTGGAGGTAATGTGGCATGGATAGGGTGGATGGATTCGATTGTAAAGTTGGACAAAATTTTGGAGAATTTAGGGTTGACGGGTTTGTTACTTCTTGGCGAATATAATACTCCTTGGTTAGGAACCTCTGCTTTTGATAATGTTTTTGCTGCTAAAGTAAAGGCGGCTCTAGATCCAAAGAATAGATTTATGTCATTATAATGCAACATAATATTGAAGTGAATAATGTAGGACCAAATGGTCAAATCATGGCTGATGCAGTGAAGTCGTGTGTACATTGTGGTTTTTGTTTGCCAGCTTGTCCCACTTACCGTGTGCTTGGACAGGAGATGGACTCCCCTCGAGGACGTATTTTGTTAATGAAAAATGTATTAGAAGGTACGTTGTCTTTGAATGAAGCGAATCCATTTATAGAAAAGTGTTTAGGTTGTATGGCTTGTGTAACAGCGTGTCCCCCTTCAGTACCTTATGGTGATTTACTAGTTTCATTTCGTGAATATGCAAATGAAACTAATGTAAAGTATAGTTTTTTTGACAAATATTTGAAAAAATTTATGTACGCAATAATGCCCTATACAGCTCGTTTTCGGTTTGTTGTTTATATTGGTATTATTCTAAAATCTTTAAGAAACTTTTTACCGCTCAAATTAAGGGCAATGTTTGATTTGTTGCCTGCAAGTTTTCCAGTTAATGAAAAATTTCCTGAAACAGTATATGCAATTGGCAATAAAAGGGCACGTGTTGCATTGTTGCAGGGTTGTGTGCAGTCTGTGTTAGCTCCAAGAATTAATCAGGCTACTATTAGAGTATTTGCAAGAAATGGTATAGAAGTAATAGTGCCTCAAGGACAGGGCTGTTGTGGAGCTTTAACTTATCATGCTGGGTTATCAGATTCATCTCGTAATATGGCTTTACAAAATATGAAAGTTTTTCCTAAAGATGTTGATGCGATTATTACAACTGCGGCTGGTTGTGGTTCAGCAATTAGTGAGTATTCGAGACTGTTTCAAGATACTCCTCAATATGAAATGGCTATGGATTTTTCAGGTATTGTTGAGGATGCAATTAGTTTTTTGGATGGTTTAGGTATAGTAGATGAGGTGATTGTGAATGAAGATAGAGAAATTGCTTATCATGATGCTTGCCATTTGTCTCATGCTCAGGGTATAAGAAATGCTCCTCGTAGGTTATTGCATCATATACCACGGTTGAAAATAGTAGATATTATGGATGGCGAGATTTGTTGTGGATCAGCAGGTATCTATAATCTTGAGCATCCTGAAGTGGCTAATAAGTTAGGTGTACAGAAAGCTGTTAATATTATTAAGACAGGTGTAGATTATTTAGTTACTAGTAACATAGGTTGTATGACACAAATAGAAGTGAGTTTGCGAGCGATGAACAGCAATATTAATGTGAAGCATATAATGGAAATATTGGATGATGCATATAGAGGTGAATTCTGATTGACTATTTGATTATCTAGATAAATTCATTTGGATAAATTTTGGTCAAAGGTTACAATTATATTGTGAATAGTTTTTTCGATTATTTAGAAAACAGAAGCAAAGCGGTTGATTCATTGTTGTGTGTAGGTCTAGATCCTCATATTCAACATTTAGACAAACCATCTGCTGCTGCAGCAAGAGATTTTTGTTTGGAAATTGTTGATAGCTGTGCAAAGTATGCTTGTGCTTTTAAGCCTAATAGCGCTTTTTTTGAGGTGTTTGGTGCTGAAGGTATTAGTGCCTTACGAGAAGTTATTAGTAGCATTCCAGAAGATATACCAGTAATATTAGATGCGAAACGAGGTGATATAAGTAGTACAGCTTTAGCATATAGTAATGCAGTGTTTCAGCACTTGGGTGCTGATGCTGTAACTTATAGTCCATATCTAGGGTCTGATTCAGTTGCACCATTTGTTCAGCGTCCAGAGAAAGGAGTATTTATTTTATGTAAAACATCAAATCCTGGTTCTAATGATGTGCAAATATTGGAAAGTAATAGAGAACAAATCTATTTACATGTTGCGCGACAATCCCTGGTGTGGAGCAAACATAATAATATTGGATTGGTAGTAGGAGCTACAGATCCTTATGCATTGACTAGAGTGCGAGACATTGCTCCTAATTCTTGGATTTTGTGTCCAGGGGTTGGTGTGCAAGGAGCTAGCTTAAAGGATGCATTGATATCAGGATTAAGGAAAGATGGGATGGGTGTTTTGATCACAGTGTCACGGGCTATTTCAGGAGAAAGTGATAGAGCCGCTGTAGCTGCTGAATTATGTGATGCTATTAATAGGGAGCGAGAATCACGTAAGCAAAATCATACAGTACATGTTACCAATAATATTGCGGTTGACTTAATTGAAACAGGATGTGTACAGTTTGGAGACTTTACTCTAAAGTCGGGGCAGCAGTCGCCTTTTTATATTGACATGAGAAGGTTAGCATCGTTTCCGGATGTGTTGAACCGAGTTTCTAAAGAAATTGTAAAGAAAGTATTAGATTTACGATTTAATTGTATAGCTGCAATACCATACGCGGGATTGCCAATAGGTACCGCAGTATCTTTGTTGTTGAATAAACCCTTGATTTATCCTAGACGAGAAACCAAAGAATATGGTACGAAATCTTCAATTGAGGGAGTATACAAAAGTGGAGAAACAGCAATAGTTTTGGATGATTTGATTTCTACAGGTGGCAGCAAATTTGAAACTATAAATTCGCTACAGAAAGTAGGTTTAAATATTAATGATATTGTAGTTTTGATTGATCGGCAGCAAGGAGGTAGAAAATTATTGGATTCTCAGGGCTATAGACTGCATGCTGTTTATACAATTAGTGAATTAATAGATGAGTGGCTAGCATTTGAATTGATTGATAATAACCAGTTTATTCTAATTAAGAATTATTTATCAGAATCGGCTTGATGTTAGTTGTGATAGGTTGTATTAGCCATGAGTCTAGATGACACCTTTCTTTTTTAGTTTGGCAATTTCCTGATTATCGAGTCCTATAATTTGTTTTAAGATTTCTTCTGTGTGTTGTCCTAGAGTGGGAGGTGCTATTTGGGGTTTTG
Organism: Anaerolineales bacterium UBA832; assembly: GCA_002296125.1. Taxonomy (GTDB): domain Bacteria; phylum Chloroflexota; class Anaerolineae; order Anaerolineales; family UBA11657; genus UBA11657. The sequence continues at coordinate 5,582 of DBHI01000097.1, forward strand.
TAGGTGATGTAGGAATGTTGATTGGAGAATTTAGCAAAGTAATTTTGTTGTCGATTGGATGATTTAGTTCAACAAACATTTTACGTGCTTGTACCTGCTCATTTTCAAACACTTGGTCTATTTCATTTATGGGACCAGATGGCAAGTTAGCATCTTTGAAGATGTTGAGCCAATATTGTGCTGTTTCTTTTAAAAACAATTTGTTCAGTTTATTTACCAAAAGATTTCGATTGGTAACGCGATCGGCGTTTGTTGAGAATTTTTTGTTGGTTATCCACTCCGGTTTGTTTATTGCATTACAGAAAATTTTCCATTGTTTGTCATTGCCAACTGCTAGTACAAAATGCATGTCTTTAGCTTTAAATGATTGATAGGGCACAATGTTGGGGTGAGCGTTGCCGAGTCTTTTTGTAACTTGACCTGATACAAAATAGTTTGTGGCTGCATACGAAAGCAGTGCAACCTGACTATCCAGTAAAGACATATCTATTTTTTGTCCTTCTCCAGTTTTATTTCGATAAAATAGCGCTGCGAGTATGGCGTTTGCTGCAAACATGCCTGTACTAATATCAGCAATTGCAACACCAGCTCTACTTGGATCACCATTAGCTGGACCAGTGATGCTCATGAACCCACCTGTAGCTTGTACTATCAAGTCGTAACCTGGGCGAGATTTGAAAGGTCCAGTGTGTCCATATCCGGTGATTGAACAGACTATTATTCCAGGATGAATTTTTTGTAACTCATCGTAATTAAGACCCCATTTATCTAATGTTCCAGTTTTGAAATTTTCTACGAGAATGTCACTAGTAGCTATTAATGATTTCAAGATTTTCAATCCTTCAGTAGTTTTCAGGTTTAAAGTAATACTGCGTTTATTACGATTTGCACTAATATAATATGCAGATTCACCTCCTTCAGTAAAAGGAGGTCCCCAGTGTCGAGTATCGTCACCCTTTTTGGGAACTTCTATTTTAATTACTTCAGCCCCTAAATCTCCTAACATCATTGTGCAATAAGGACCTGCTAATACTCTGGTAAGATCAATAACTCTTATTCCATCAAGAAGGTTATTAGTTGTACTCATGATTTTCTCCATTTTTTCTGTTGTAGGGACTTTGAGTCATTTTGGAAATTGTTAATGATATAATCTTATTTTCCTTAGATATAAGTTAGTCGTATAAATTGAATTATGTTTAATTGATTGTATGTAAAGATTATACAATGTCTAACAAATTATTTAGTAATTGGAAAGGTTATGAAACCAGCTAGTTTCAAATATATAAAACCAGAATCTTTGGAAGAGGCTTTAGAAGTAAAGTCTGAGTATGGAGATGAGATTCGTATTTTAGCAGGTGGACAAAGTCTTATTCCAGCTATGAACTTTAGAATTATGCAGCCAAGTGTGTTGTTAGATATTAACATGCTTGATAGTTTGTCATATATCAATTTGGATTCTAATAAATTAAGATTAGGTGCTATGACTAGATTGATGCAACTAGAAAATGACTCAGTTGTTTCTAAGAATAGTCCTTTATTAGAAGAAGCATTGCCTTATATAGCACATCCACAAATTCGTAATAGAGGTACTGTAGGTGGCAATATATCTCATGCCGATCCTGCAGCTGAGCTTCCAGTTGTTGCAGTAGCGATGAATGCGCGTTTTTGTGTGGAATCCATTTGTGGTTCACGTTGGATAAAGAGCAAGAAGTTTTTCAAGGGTTATTTTGAGACGGATATTAGCGCAGATGAAATAATGACTGAAATTGAATTGCCTTTGTTTGAAGATCGTACGGGTTGGGCGTTTCAAGAGATTGCTCGTAGATCTGGTGATTATGCGATGGCTGGTGTCGCAGTATTATTGACATTAGATAATGACAATATCTGTAATAATGCACGCATTGTTTTTCTGAATATGGGAGAAGCTCCAATGGATACCAATAAGGCAGTAGGTTTGTTGATTGGAGAGGTACTAACGGAGGAGTTAATAATGGAAGTTGCTGATTTAGCATCACAACAAGAAATAGATCCAATTGGTGGTATACATGCTACAGCAAATTACCAAAGACATTTAGCAAATATATTGACAAAGCGTGCATTGAAGTCGGCTTATTCTAGAGTACAAAAACATGAATGAGAAACATAACATACAATTGAGCATTAATGGTAGTCAATATACTGCTGATGTAGAGGCACGCTTGCTGCTTAGTGACTTTATTCGTCATACGCTGGGATTGACAGGTACTCATGTTGGTTGTGAGCATGGGGTTTGTGGTGCTTGTACTGTAATAATGGATGGTCATGCAGTAAGAGCATGTTTGATGTTTGCTGTGCAGGCTGACGGATTAGAAATAATGACAGTAGAAGGATTGTCAGAAGGTCCTGAGAAATTAAATGCTCTTCAAGAAGCATTTCGTGAGGCGCATGGCTTGCAGTGTGGATTTTGTACGCCAGGCATTTTAATGAGCTTGATTCCCTTTTTAAAAAATAATCCTGAACCTACAGAACAGGAAATAAGGTATGCATTATCTGGTAACTTGTGTAGATGTACGGGCTATCAGCATATTGTAGATGCTGTCTTATTGTACGTGGAGAGAAAAAATTCATGATGGATATTGATAACGAACACCAGGTTGATCAGTTTGCTAAAGGAAGTCTAAATGATTATTTGGATTACTTAAGTCATTTGGAAAATGAATTTAATGAGAAAGATAAGAAATTTGTTGCTTTTGTGTCTGAAGATGGTAGGTTTGAGCGTTTGCGCAATGAAGCACAAGTTTTGTTTGAAAATTATCCAGATCCCCAGAAGAGACCATCTATGTTTGGTTTGCTAGTTGGAGTTAAAGATATTTTTCATGTTAGTGAACATGAAACAAGAGCAGGAAGTCAACTTCCCCAGGAAGTGTTTCAAGTAGAAGAGGCTGAAAGTGTAAGGTTGTTAAAAGAAGCGGGTGCATTGATTATTGGAAAAACAGTTACTACAGAGTTTGCTTATTTTGCACCTGGTGCTACAAGAAATCCACACAATGTTTATCATACTCCTGGTGGATCTAGTAGCGGATCGGCTGCAGCAGTTAGTCTGGATTTGTGTCATATTAGTTTAGGTACTCAAACTATTGGATCAATAACTCGTCCTGCATCTTTTTGTGGTGTTACAGGTTATAAGCCGTCGTATGATCGTATATCGCGTTTTGGAGTTATACCTTTGTCAAATTCACTAGATCATGTAGGTGTTTTCGCTAAGGATGTTTCATTAACATTGCTTGCTGCCAGTAATCTTGTTAATTCATGGAATAGTACTAATGCTAAATTAAATAAAGGTTCACTGACTCTTGGTATTCCTGAAGGACCTTATTTAAGTAAAGTTACAGACGAGGGGCGTGTTCAATTTCTCGCAACATGCAATAGACTTGCAGAATCAGGTGTAAAAGTCAAACCCATTAATGTAATGAATGATTTTGATACTATAGTTGAAACACATAATTTGATAGTTGCTGCGGAAGTTGCAAATGTACACAAAGAATGGTTTAAACTCTATCAATCTATTTATCATGAAAAAACAGTAGATTTGATTTTACGTGGACAAGCAATATCTAGTGATGAATTACATGTAGCTCGACAAAGCCGTCTTTTACTAAGAGAAAAACTGCAAAAAGCAATGTGTTTGCAACAGATAGATGCATGGGTTTCACCTGGAGCTCCAGGAGTTGCTCCTAAAGGATTGGCTAGTACAGGAGATCCAATTATGAATTTGCCGTGGACTCATAGTGGTTTGCCAACACTTGCTATACCTAGTGGTAATAATGAGGAAAATTTACCATTTGGCCTGCAGTTAGCAGGTCGATTTGAAGAAGATGAGATGCTTTACGGTATAGCTATGGAGATAGAAAGATTATTAGCATGAAAAGGATTTTGACTAATGACACATATAGTTAATGAAGTTCGTTCAGGTACATATTACGACTCTGTAGTTTTAATGCAGCTACAGAAAAGTATACTCGCCTTAAAAGGAGTTCTTGATGTTGGTGTAATGATGGGAACAGAAGCTAATAGAGATGTTTTAGAACAGAGCGGTTTGTTAACAGAAGACTCCAAATATGCTGCTGCAGAAGACTTAATTATTGCTATAAAAGCTGAGAGTGCAGAAAAGGGTAAAGATGCTTTAGATAGTGTAGATATGATTATGAGTCAGCGTCAGTCTTCTCAAACTTCTCAAGACTTTCGTCCAAGAAGTTTAATTACAGCTGTGAGAAGTTTGCCAGATGCTCGTTGGGTATTGATTTCTGTTCCAGGACGGTATGCGGTTGATGTAGCATTAGAAGCATTAGATTTGGGTAAAAATGTTTTTTTGTATAGTGATAATGTGTCTTTAGATGATGAAATATTGATAAAGAAATCATCTTTAGAAAAGGGTCTGTTAGTTATGGGACCTGATTGTGGTACTGCAGTCATTAATGGTGTGGGTTTTGGTTTTGCAAATGTGACTAAAATAGGTCCTGTAGGTGTAGTTGCTGCATCTGGTACTGGTTTACAGGCTTTAATTGTTAGTTTAGATGGTTTAGGTAGTGGTGTAAGTCATGCTTTTGGTACTGGCGGGAGAGATTTAAAAGACAAAGTTGGAGGAATAACATCGAAACAAGCGCTTTCATTGTTGGCTGGAGATAATGATACACAGGTCATAGTTTTAACATCTAAACCTTTGGCATCAGAAGTTGCTATTGATTTGATACGTTTTATAAACACTTTGAATAAACCAGTAGTAGTGAATTTCTTAGGTTTTGTGCCACTTGTTACTCGTATAGGAAATGTTTTTTTTGCAAAGACTTTACATGAGGCATCAGATTTAGCAGTTAAATTGTCTAGTAATTTGGATTCTATAACAATGAATACTCCAGTTAGCAACAAAGAATTTGCTCCAAGTCAACGTTATGTTAGGTGTCTGTTTTCTGGAGGTACATTAGCTTATGAGACTTTGTTGGTATTAAATACTTTTGCTGAGGGTGTGTATTCAAATATTGCTATAAATAGTGATTACAAATTGCATGATGCATCGGTTAGCAAGGAACACACAGTGATAGATATGGGTGAAGACGAATACACATTAGGTCGATTACATCCAATGATGGATTATGATTTGAGATTAAGGCGTTTGAGGCAAGAATCTGAAGATGAAGAGACGGCTGTTATATTATTAGATGTAGTATTAGGTCATGGCTCTCATCCTAATCCTAGTGCCGAATTAGCACCAATGATTTCTGATGTGAAATCTGCAGCATTGTCAGAGGGAAGATATTTAGAAATAGTTGTTTTAGTTATTGGAACTGAGAATGATCCTCAAGAGTTGTCTGTTCAAATAGAATCTCTAAGGCGTGCTGGTGCTCATGTGGAAACTTGTACTGATAAAGCAGCTAGTTATGTTGGTAATATTATTATGGGCTTGAGTCCTTACTTGATCAATATCAAGTCCTTGGAAGGATCTGATATTGATCAAGTAACACAGGTATCTAGTATTATTAATGTTGGATTGGAATATTTTCATGAGAGTCTCATTCAACAAGGTGTACAATCTACCCATGTAGATTGGCAGCCGCCTGCTCAGGGAAATGAGAAACTCATGGATATATTAGCCAAGATGAAATCATAATGGGAGGGTGTTTTGGATAAAATTAACATTGAAAAATCTAATGCTTTAGCAGTGGATAAGATGATGTCTGCTCGTCCAATTCTCGTTGGTGTTGGTCGGGCTAGTGACCTTATTCCTAATATGCAAGCGAATTTGATACTTCATGCAGGTCCTCCAATAACCTGGGAAAAAATGTCAGGGCCAATGAAAGGTGCCGTAATAGGTGGGATAATCTTTGAGAATTTAGCAAAAAATGAAGAAGATGCTATTAGTATGATAGAAGGTGGTGAGATTGAATTTGCTCCTTGTCATGAATTTGATAGTGTTGGTCCCATGGCAGGTGTTACTACTGCTTCAATGCAAATTTATGAAATAGTAAACAGCACTGATGGTAACAAAGCATATAGTAATTTAAATGAAGGATATGGAAAAGTTCTTAGATATGGTGCATATAGTGAAGATGTAATAAAAAAATTGCGTTGGATGAATGAAGAAGTAGCTCCCGTAATTGCAGATGCTTTGGCTAGTAGTGACCATGGAATAGATATTAGACAGTTATTGTCGGAAGCATTGCATATGGGTGATGAGGGACACAATCGCAATAAGGCAGGTTCAATATTATATACAGCTAAATTGGCTCCACTAATTGCAAAACATTGTGATAATAGCAGTATTGCATCAGACGTGCTTCAATTCTTAGCGGATAATGCTCTTAGTGTATTGAATCCAGTTATGGCTGGATGCAAAGCTATGGCCGATGCAGCTCATGGTATTGAAGGTAGCACAATAATGACTGTTATGGCTAGAAATGGAACTGAATTAGGAGTGCGCATAAGTGGTTTAGGAGATAGGTGGTTTACTGGGCCAGTTGGACAACCAGTAGGGTTATATTTTCCTGGATTTACTTCCGATGATGCTAGCGGTGACATAGGAGACAGTACTATTACAGAGACTGTAGGTATTGGTGGGTTTGCCATGGCATCGGCACCAGCTATAGTTACTTTTGTGAGTGGAACTCCTCAGGATGCATTGAACGCTACTATGGAAATGTATGAGATTACTGTATCTGAGCACAAACATTTTACTATACCTGCTTTAGATTTTCGGGGAACACCAGTGGGAGTTGATATAAGAAAAGTAGTAGAGTTAGGAATAACTCCGCGGATTAATACTGGAATTGCACATAAAGATGCTGGAGTTGGTCAAGTAGGAGCTGGGTTAGTACGGCCGCCTATGAGTGTCTTTGAAGAGTCGTTAGTTGCTTTTGCTGAGCATTATGGTATTTTGGATTGATATTCATTAGTAAGTATATTTGCTGACAAGGAGAATGTGATGGGTAATGACAAAAAAATTAGTTTGATGAATAATGCTAATTGGTTTGACTTAAATCAAGCAATGAGTATTGATACACCACCTTGGCCAGGTGAATTGCCTTTGCAGGTGCAGTTTTTCAAGAGATTGACAGGATCGTATATTGGTGGTCAGGGTGCTAATGGTCAATTAATTGAGTGGAGTAATAATACTGGTACACATCTGGTGGGACCTCGAGCCTTTAATTCTGGACAAAAGGCCATTGCGGATATTCCATTAACAGATCTTTGTGGTGAAGCTGTTGTGGTTGACATTTCCGAAGAAGTATCGGATTACAGTTTATATACACCGGAAATGATTACTAGTAGGGTGGAAGTAAAGCAAGGCGATATATTAATTATTAATACTGGTTATCATAAATATGGTTGGGATCAACCGGATGTGTACAATAAGGAAGCACAAGGTGGAATAGAAAACAAAGAGTTCGGATATTATCTGCGACATCCTGGTCCAAGTCCAGAATTTTTTGATTGGGCAATTAAAATGGAATTGAAGCTAATTGGAGTGGACTGTGGGTGTGCTGAACATCCCATGAACACTAATTTGCGCTATATGCATGAGCGTGAATTTGCTAAGGCGGATGCTAAGATGAAGGATACTTATGGTAAAGCTTGGGATGAATTATTTCCACAAGATTGGTATTATGAATTGACTCATATTACTATGCCTAAATCCGGTCTTTTGCTTGCAGAATCATTAGGTGGACAAATAAATGAAATTGGTAATCAGAGAGTTTGGATAATGGTACAGCCATTACCATTTATGGAGGTAGAATCAGCTTGGTGTCGTGTGGTTGCTTTATCTGCTCCTGAAGGAATGGAATCATCGAGTTTTTTTGAGATGATGGCTAGTACAGAAATGCTAGATATGACTTTACCGTTTAGTGTTCAGACTCCCCAGTGGGCTAATTATATTCCTTTAAGTATTGATTATACCAAACGAGTTGGCGGTCAATATTTTGGTATGGGTCGTAATAATGCTAATTGTAGAGCAAGTTTTCATTTAGCTACACACATGGATGGCGAAAAACATTTCAGTATAAGTGGTAGGAGCATAGGAGAAACACCTCTTGATTATTGGGTAGGACCAGGGGCATTGGCTGATATTTCAGATAAAGTTAGTGATTCTAGTGTTTATACTCCAGAGATGATAGAAGAAGTGGTTGATGTTCAAGAGAATGATATTTTGATTATTAAGACAGGATATTATAAATATGGTTGGAATAGCTCTGATTCAAATGAGTTTCGATATATGATTAAACATCCTGGTCCATCTCCTGATTTTGCTGATTGGTGTGTTGACAAGAAAATCAAATGGTTAGGTATAGATTGTGTTGCTATGGAGCATCCTATGAACACTATACAAAGAGTTTTTCATCCAAAAACATTTGAAGAAGCTGAAAACAAATTACATGATCAATATGGAAAAGATTGGGATGAAATGTATCCTTTGGACCAGTATTATCAAGATATGCATTTGAATTTATTTCCAAAGGGCATAGTCCATGCAGAAAATTTGGGTGGAGATTTGGCTCATATGGAAAGCGGACGATATTTCATAGGGTGTTTTGTTCAGAAAGGTATGGAATTAGCCTCATGTTGGGGGCGCTTTGTAGCATACAGATAAATTTAATGGGGAAGAATGAAAGAACGTCAATTTTTTGGTAAATCTATAGTACGTAATGAAGATCCACAGTTATTAACTGGGCAGGCATTGTTTGTCGACGATGTAAATCTGCCGGATATGGTGCATGCTGCATTTGTTAGGAGCACATATGCACATGCTAAAATAGTTAAGATTGATGTGTCAACTGCGTTAAATCGCGAAGGTGTTGTGGCAGTATATACAGCTGAAGATTTAGGGAATTATTGGCAACCTGGCCCATTGTTGGTACAACCTCCTCCTATTAAAAACTTGATATTTAATGAGCGAACACAAGTTCCATTAGCTAAATATAAAGTTAGATTTGTTGGTGAACCAGTAGTAATGGTGTTGGCGGAAAACCGTTATATTGCTGAGGATGCCTTGATGGATGTATATGTTGAATATGAACCGCTATCAGTTGTTGCTGACTTAGCAACTGCTTTGGATGAAAATGCAGGATTGGTGCATGATGATTTGGATACCAATTTGTGTGCTCATGTCGTGCAGACGAAAGGAGATTATGAGTTGGTTAAAAGTGAAGCAAATTGTGTGATCAAAAAGGATTTTATCTATGATCATGGTGCTGCAGCAGCAATGGAAAATCGTGGTGTTGTGGCAAGTTGGGATAGGAGGGCACAGAGACTTACAGTATGGGATACAACACAGGCTCCTATTCCAATTAGAAATGGACTTGCTAGCATGTTAAATCTTTCAGAACACCAAGTTAGAGTCATTGCACCATTTATTGGTGGTGGATTTGGTCCTAAAATTATGATGTTTTATCAAGAAGAAGTCTTGATACCTTGGGTCTCTATGCAAATTAATCGACCGGTTAAATGGATAGAAGATCGTTCAGAAAACTTTTATGCTACAACCCAAGAACGAAGTCAAATTCATACGGCTGAAATTGCTTTAGATGAAAAAGGAATAATTTTAGGTGTTTCGGATAAGTTTTTGCATGATGCTGGTGCTTATGCACCTTACGGTTTAACGGTACCAATTAATAGTCAATGTACTTTATTAGGTCCTTATCACATACCTAATTATTATAGTGAGTTTAGTGCGGTATTTACCAACTTTCCTATTGTGACTCCATATCGTGGTGCTGGTAGACAGCATGGAGTTTTTGTTATCGAAAGACTGTTAGATATGGGCGCGCGTAAATTAGGAATTGATAGAGCAGAAATACGCTTTAGGAATTTTATCAAACCAGATCAATTCCCATATGATAATCAAATCATTTATCAGGACTTTGCACCTTTGGTTTATGATAGTGGAAACTATGCTCCTGCTATGAATAAGGCGTTGGATTTAATAGAGTATGATAATTTTGTTAATAATATTCAGCCGCAAATGAAATCAGAAGGTCGTTATGTAGGCTTAGGTATTGTTGCATATGTAGAAGGAACTGGCATTGGGCCATATGAAGGAGCCAGAGTCCAGGTCCAATCAGGAGGTAAAGTTACTGCTGTAACTGGAGTTGGTACTCAGGGGCAGGGACATTTTACTAGCTTTGCCCAGATAGTTGCTGATCAACTGGGAGTAGAAGTGACAGATGTTGATATTGTTACAGGTGATACAGATCAATTTTATTGGGGTGCAGGCACATTTGCTAGTAGAGGGGCAGTAGTAGCTGGTAATGCGTTTAATGAAGCTGCTCGTGATGTACGTGCTAAGGCTTTGAAAATGGCTACAGAGGCGCTTAATGCAGAAGAGGAAATTGTTGAGCTAGTTGATGGTGTAGCACGAGTGCAATCAGACCACAGTAGAAGTATTAGTCTTGGTGATTTAGCGTCTAGAGCAAATCCAATGCGTGGAGCTGTAAAACCAGGAACTGAACCTGGTTTAGAAGCAACCAATTATTTTGGTCCTGAAAGAGGAGCTACTGCAAATGGGGTACATGCCATGATAGTTGAAGTTGATCCCGAAACTATGTTGTTGGATATTAAGAAGTATATTGTTGTACATGATTGTGGTGAAGTTATAAATCCGTTGATTTTAGCTGGACAGATACAAGGTGGAGTCGCACAGGGTATAGGGAATGCCTTTTATGAGAAATTGCTGTTTGATGAAAATGGTCAATTGTTGAATGCTTCATTTATGGATTATCTTCTACCTACTTCATTAGATGTTCCAAACATAGAAGCAGATCATGTTACAACACCATCACCATTAAATCCTTTAGGGATCAAAGGAGCAGGTGAAGCTGGTGCTATACCAGTTGGGCCTTTGTTTGCACAAGCAATTGAAGATGCTATCTTTGATGTAGACTTTGAAATTTCTGAAATACCATTAAGTCCTAGTTTGTTGTGGGAGATTGTTCAATCGGCCAAATAGTATGCAGTTAGTTTCTCAATCATATTCTATTAATGCAAGAAGTTGGTTGGATACTAATTCTACAGCTACAGTTTTTTCCAGTTTTGATAAATCTTTTAATCTTATTGATGACTTAGGCAGGATATTTTCTGTAGTTAATGGTGACACAGGTAATGGCCCTTTTTCTTCCGTAGTTAGAGATTTGCCCACTAGTTTAGATTTGATTGTGTCGCAGGGAGACAAGGTGTTTGTTGGTAAAACGTCTTTATTAGTAAATTCAATGACAATTGACTTTCAATCTACTGTGTTGTGGTGTGCTAGGCCAGATTGGGAGTCATTTAATGAACACTTAACACTTATATTCCAAAACTGGGATTTTATGATCGAATTTGTTTCTACAAAATGTTGGAACGATTGTCTTCTAACTATGATGTTTTCATCAAGTGATTACGATGATATTGTAGGTAACAATATATTGAAATCGTCTAAATTGATCTTTGATGGAATTTCGATTAATGATTCAGATCAGGTGGATGAAGGAGTAGCTGGCATTGCTGGATTAGGAGTTGGTTTAACACCATCGGGTGATGACTTTCTTGTTGGATTTCTTCATGCTTTGTGGATTCTTTGTGAAATTAGTTGTGCTCGAAAATGGTCGAGATATATTGTAGATATAGCTGATCCAAGAACAAATAGATTGTCTGCCTCTTGGTTAAAAGAGGCTTCTCAAGGTAATACAAGTGAGAATTGGCATAAATTATTTTATGCTTTAAAACATCGTAATAAAAAAGGTATCAGTGATGCATGCAATCAAATAGTGTCGATAGGTAATACCTCAGGTGCTGACGCATTGGCAGGATTTTTACTAACAATTAAGACATTAGGTATTACAAACAAATATAAGGGGGTAATTTGAAATGAAAAATAAGTTTGATCTTGTTATCAAAAATGCGTGTTTGAAGAATCAAGCAGCTGAGAAATATAACATAGGTATTGATAACGGTAAAATTGTTGCAATAACCAAGGAGAATTTAGGACATTCCTTACAAGAGATAGATGCTCAAAATAATTTGGTGACTGAATCTTATGTTAATCCACATCTTCATCTAGACAAGGTGTTCACTTTGGACAGATTGGATGAACTAGCTATGGCGCAATATCATCAAAACGAAATGACAGGTGCAGCTAATGCTATTGAGTTGGCATCTAGAGTGAAGACTCAATATGATCAATCGTGGATTACAGAAAATGTAAGGCTAGCTTTGGAATGGGCTGCAATTAATGGTAACACACATATTCGTGCATTTGCTGATATAGATAACAAAGCAAAATTAAAAGGAGTAAAGGTATTACTTGAATTGAAAGAAGAGTTTAAGGATATAGTTGAACTTCAGATAGTTGCATTTCCACAAGATGGAGTTGTAAAAGAACCAGGAGCAGACATTTTGGTTAATGAAGCTATGGTAATGGGTGCAGATGTCGTTGGTGGTATACCTTGGATTGAGTTGACTGATGATGATGCATTAAGTCACATTAAGTCAATGTTTGAAATAGCATCAAAGTTTGATGTGCCAGTGAGTATGTTGGTAGATGATGTAGGTGACTCTAAATTACGTACATTGGAAATGTTGGCCAATATTACGATAGCTAAGAGTTGGGAAGGTCGTGTTTTAGCACATCATGCAAGAGCTATGTCTTTGTATCCAGATAAATATCATAGTGAATTGGTTGAAATTTTGAAGAAGGCTAAAGTTGGCATTGTGACTGATCCACATACTGGCCCATTGCATGTTCGCGTGCAAGATTTGTTAGAGCAAGGTGTTTTAGTGTGTCTTGGTCAAGATGATATTAGTGATGCTTATTATCCATATGGTCATAACAATATGTTGGAAGTAGCATTTTTAGCTTCTCATTTATTGTGGATGACTACAAAGGCTGATATGAATGTTTTATATGACATGATTACAGTGAATGCGGCTAAGGCCATGGGGTTACAAGATTATGGAATATCCGTTGGCAATACGGCTTCTTTGGTAATTTTGGATGTTCCCAATGTTGTTGAAGCACTTCGGTTTCATCGGCATCCAAGATACGTAGTTCATAAGGGTAAGGTTATTGTAGAAGATGGAGAGATTTTATAATAGTTATAGAATTATTGTTTAATTGATCCTGTAAGGTGCGCAACTTTTATGAGTTTGCGGGTTTATACAGAATAAAGATGTAGAGTTTTCCATAATTACGTACGTATTAAGGAGGCCAAATATTATGAATTCTGTAAAGACGTATCTCCCGAACGATAGACCTCCGTTTGGGGAGTTAGTTTTATTAGGTTTCCAACATGTGCTTACAATGTTTCCAGCCACAATATTTGTAGCTGCGTTAACAGGATTTCATGTTGGTACAGTATTAGTAGTTTCTGGAGTAGGGACAGTTGTTGCTTTGTTACTGTCTAAATGGCGACTTGGCACTTTTATTCCTCTATTTTATGGATCAAGTTTTAGTTATATTGCTGCTTATTTAGCGATTGTCAGTGAAATGACAGGTGACATTCCGCAGTTTGGTGTGCCTGTGCCTGATAATGTGTTGAGTACAATGCAGGCAGGAATTGTTGTTACTGGTTTACTAAACATAGTTATAGGTATGATTATCAGATCTGTCGGTAAAGATAAGTTAGATCAGGTGCTGCCACCTGTAGTAACAGGCTCTGTTGCGGCAATTATAGGTTTTGGTTTAGCTTATGCGGCTCTTGATATGGCTGCAGCAAATTGGGGTGTAGCATTGACAACATTGCTTTTGACAATATTGTTTTCAGTTTATCTGCAAGGTAAAGGATTTATTGGAATGCTACCTGTGTTATTAGGTGCAATTGGTGGATGTTTAATGTCATCAGTAATGGATCCAGGGTCTTTCAATATGAGTGGTGTTCAAGAAGCTTCTTGGTTCCAATTTCCACATTTTACTTTTCCTGTCTTTAGTGGCGCTATGGTAGGAACTGCAATATTCAGTATTGCAGTTATGGCTATAGCAACTATACCTGAATCAACTGCTCATCTTTATCAGATAGGGCTTTATGTTGATAGAACTGCTGAAGAAACGGGTCGTGAAAAACCAGGTTTAGCAGAATATGTTGGATTTAATTTGATTCTTGATGGTATTGATGATTTTCTCAAAGGTTTGGCTGGTGCTACTGCTGGAACAAACTATGGTGAGAACAATTCTCTAATGGCCATTACACGGAATTATTCTGGTCCTGCATTGATTGCTGCTGGAGTTATTGCAGCTTTGCTTGGTTTTGTAGGTAAACTAGAAGGTTTGGTTGCATCAGTACCAATGGCAGTAACAGGTGGATTAGCGATATATCTGTTTGGAGTTGTTGGAATGCAAGGTATAGCTTTAATGCAAGAACACAAAGTTAACATGTTTGTACCTCGCAATTTAGCTGTGGGAGCTACAATTATGGTAATTGGTATTGGTGGAAATATAGGTTTTGAAGGTGGTTTCTTGTCAATCAATTTCTTGCAGGGTACTTTCCCTAATGGTTTGCCTGCTATTGCGACAGCTGCGGTAATGGGTATTTTGATCAATGCTATTTTCTTGATTTTTAAACCGTCTAGTGAATCGTAACAAAAGATATAGTAGTTAATAGTATAGATAAATGTTTCAATAATATAAGGGCGTGATGTGTAAAACATTGCGCCCTTATTTTTTATGTAGTATATACTTACCAAATAATATAGTAACTATGTTAGAAAGATATAACAAGAAACGATTTTGGAGGTTTCTGTATGAGTAGAGTAGTTAAGGCTGCATTATTACAGTGTTCATATACTGGTGAAAAACAGTCGATGATTGATAAACATGTGAAATATGTGGTTGAAGCAGCTGATCAGGGGGTACAAATTATGTGTTTTCAAGAACTTTTCTATGCGCCTTATTTTTGTCAAGTTCAAGATTCTCAGTTTTATAGTTTGTCAGAAACAATTCCTAACGGTCCCATAATAGAATTGATGCAAGAAGTTGCTGCTAATAATAATATCGTTTTGGTTCTTCCTATGTACGAAGAAGATAATCCTGGTGTTTATTATAATACTGGAGTTGTGATTGATTCCGATGGTACCTACATAGGTAAATATCGCAAAACACATTTGCCACATCTAGAAGGTTTTTGGGAGAAATTTTATTTTCGTCCAGGAAATACTGGTTATCCTGTTTTTCAGACTTCGGTAGGAAAGATAGGAGTTTATATTTGTTATGATAGGCATTTTCCAGAGGGAGCAAGAGCTCTTGGAATTAATGGTGCAGAAATAGTTTTTATGCCATCAGCTACTTCATCAATTTTGTCACAACATTTGTGGCAAATTGAACAGAGGTCACATGCAATAGCTAACGGATATTTTGTAGGCACAATTAATAGGGTTGGTGTTGAGCAAGAATTTGGCCAAAACAATTATTATGGTCAATCTTATTTTTGTGATCCTGCAGGACAATTTATAGGTAGTATAGCAAGTGATAATTCTGATGAATTAGTAGTTCGTGATTTACAGATGGATTTAATTAGAGGTGTTCGTAATACATGGCAGTTCTATAGAGATAGACGACCTGATATGTATTCTGATTTGGTTGTATCTTAAATCATTAATTAGTACTCTCATAAGACTTTTATTAAGTTAATGATTAAATGCGTATGAAATTGTCGACTTTTTATTTTTATGTGGTAGGAGGACAATGATGAAAAAAGAAGCAATTCTTGCTAAGCAAAAAGATTATTTGTGGCCTAATCACATTTTATATTATACAGATCCGTTACCTCTTGATCATGGTGATGGATTATATGTGTGGGATGTGGACGGTGTACAATATTTAGATTTTTTTGCAGGAATTCTTACTAATAGTGTGGGTCACAATCATCCACATGTTGTTGAAAGCATTAGACATCAATTGGATAAGTTAGTGCATTCTTCTACTTTATATCCCAATGAGACGCATGTGACTTTGGCTGAAAAGATATCTTCATTGGTACCAGGTAAACTACAGACGTCATTTTTTACTAATTCAGGCACAGAAGCTAATGAGACTGCAGTTATGTTAGCTAAAGCATATACTGGGGAACAGGAAATAGTAGCTTTGCGACATGGTTATAGTGGTAGGTCTGCTTTGGGAATGTCATTAATGGGGCATTCGACTTGGAGAATAGGATCTAGTGAAATCCCTGGGATTAAACATGCTATTAATCCTTATTGTTATAGATGTCCTTTAAAAATGAAACCAGACACATGTGGAGTAGCTTGTGCGGAAGATGTGGAAGATGTAATTAGAACTACGACTTCAGGTAGAATTGCTGGGTTTCTTGCGGAACCAATACAAGGTGTTGGTGGTTTTATTACTCCTCCGGATGAGTATTTTAGTATAGTATCAGAGATAGTCAAACACTATGGTGGTTTGTTTATTTGCGATGAAGTACAAACGGGTTTTGGGCGTACTGGGCATCATTGGTTTGGTATTGATCATTGGAATATAGAACCAGATATCATGACCATGGCGAAAGGTATTGCTAATGGTATGCCAATGGGCAATACTGTTACTACAGTAGATATTGCCTCTCAACTGGTAGGTAAAGGTTTGAGTATTAGTACTTTTGGTGGCAACCCAGTTTCATGTGCTTCTTCGCTCAGTACTATTGAAGTACTGGAAAAAGAGGCTAATCCGGACCATGTTGCCGACGTTGGCAATGCTCTTAGATTGGGTTTGGAAAAACTGCAGGAAAGATATTCATTTATTGGAGATGTTCGTGGAAAAGGTTTGATGCAAGGTTTAGAATTAGTACAGGACAGGAAATCTAAGGAACCTGCACCAAAGGTTGTAGATATGATTTTCGAAGCGACTAAAGAGCGCGGCTTACTTATTGGTAAAGGTGGACTATATAGTAATGTTCTTAGGATTTCTCCACCGCTTACTGCAAATCATCAACACATAGATGAAGCTTTAGGTATATTAGATGATGCGTTTAGATTAGTACAAAGGGACTTTTGAGTTTTGATTTTAGTTACAGGTGCTGGAGGTAAGACGGGTGTAGCTGTTGTACGTTCGTTGTTGATTAATAATATTGAAGTAAGGATTCTTGTTCGTGACGAATCAAAAATCAGAGACTTAGAATTTGTAGATGACGTTGATATAGTAATAGGTGATATGAGATCTGAATCAGTACAGCGTGATGCATTTGATGGTGTAAGATCTGTATATCATATATGTCCAAATATGCATGAAGATGAGCTTGCAATTGGTTTATCTATGATATCAGTTGCCAAGCAATTTGATGTTAAACATTTTGTTTATCATTCTGTATTGCATCCTCAAATTGAAGATATGCCACACCATTGGCAAAAGATGCGTGTAGAGGAAGCTATTTTTGTGTCTGATCTTCCATATACCATTATCCAGCCGGCAGCTTATATGCAGAATGTTTTAATGGAAAAAGCTCGAATATACGAAGACAAATTTATTCATGTGCCATATTCTATAGATTCTAAAGGTAGTCCTGTAAATCTTGATGATGTTGCAGAAGTAGCAGCAACTGTTTTAAGTAAACAAGACTATATAGGAGGTATATATGAATTATGTGGTCCAGAAATATTAACTCCTAAAGACCAAGCGAGTATATTAGGATCTCATATAGGTATTGAACTAACTATTCAGCAAATTACACTGGATCAATGGAAATTACAGAATAATTTATCTAACTTTAGTACATATTCACTAAAGTCTCTTGTTGATATGTTTGTGTATTATGATAAATATGGTTTTTGGGGTAGTTCGTATGTGCTAGAGAGTTTATTAGATAGAAAACCA
>DBHI01000104.1:0-3922 GCA_002296125.1 Anaerolineales bacterium UBA832
TTCTACTTCTGCTTCTACTTCTGCTTCTGCTTGTTTGGACTTTTCCTTCTCAAGTCTTGCTTTCTCTTTAGACTTTTTATTAGATGAAGATTCTTTAGGTGGATTATGCTTAGTTGTTGTAGGATTAGGTCGTTCATCCTCTGAAAGCTTAGCCTCTTTCAACAAATCTTCAAGAGAATCTCCACTTTTTATTCTAGCAAATCTTTCTAATGTTCCAGTCCAACCAAAAATCCGAGATACAGCCTCAGATGGCTGCGCTCCATTACCAAGCCAATAATAAGCTCGTTCTTCATTCAATTTAGCAACAGATGGCTCAGTTCTAGGATTATAATGACCTATTACTTCAACAAATCTACCATCTCTAGCTTCTTTTTGATCAGCAACTACAATTCTATACGTCGGTTGCTTCTTTCCACCTTGACGACGTAATCTAATCCTTAACATCTTTTGTTTTCTCCAAATCTATTAGCGGCGAAAATTGTAACCTTCAGATGATTATTAGTCAAGCTACATCAGTACAATTATACAGTGCCTGGTACAATAGTGTATAGTACAAATTTCTAAATATTAACCAAGTACAATCTTTATGTCTATAAACTTAACACTTGGATACAAGCGTAAAAACAAATTTTCAAGAAGCGCCTATATTCTATCAATAATATTTTTAACAAGCGCACTCCTAACTTCTATATACCAGTATATTCTATTTAACAACAATTATTATATTCTACCAGATGGAATATCACTAGGTAACGTGCCTGTGGGTAACATGAGTAGAGAAAATGCAATAAATAAACTATATTCAACATACAACTACCCAATAACAATATACTACGATAAATCAAGTTTCTTATTATATCCTAGTACAATAGATTTCAAAATCTCTGCAGAAGAAATGCTTGATCAATTGGATATACCTAATAAAACTCAACGATATTGGCAATTTCTAAATGGTCACTCTCAAGATCCAGCACCACAGAATGTAAATCTCCTTGCCACATATTCAACAGATAAACTAAGACTCATACTAGAAGATGTAGCCAAACGATATGATGAACCTCCTTCATCCACAATGACTGATTCAACATACACATTCACCATAGTTGGCCCACCATCTACATTATTACAAGTTGATGAATCATTAAATTTGATCTCTACAGTCTTGTATCAGAAAAACAATCGAGAAGCACACTTAATACTATCACAACAAAACAGTAAGGGATCAAATTTTGAAATACTAAGCCAACAATTTGTAAATCAAATAAATTCAAACAACTTTGATGGTCTTTTAAGTGTGTTTATTGCAGATTTAGACAATGGCACAGTTCTAAACAAAGCATGGTTATCAAACAATGAATTATCCACAAATCCAGACATTGCTTTCTCGGGTATGAGCATAATAAAAATCACCCTAATGATTGAGTTTTATAGGCAAATAACTAATGGAGCACTGCCCTATGAACTAGATCTAGTTGAAAAAGCAATTACAGAAAGCTCAAATTGGACAAGCAATAAAGTTATAGAATGGATAGGTGACTTGGATCCATATATTGGATTACAAAGACTAAATAGTAGCTACAAAACAATGAATCTAAATAACACTTTTATGGGAGGATTGTATGATAGTGATGAATTACCTGGATATCTCAAAACTCCATCCAATTCCAGAACTGACATAAACACCAATCCTGATATTTACATGCAAACCACCCCAACAGATATTGGCAATGTACTAACCGGAATATATTCCTGCTCTAAAAACAATACCGGTTTACTAATTGATGCATTTGGCTCACTAATTACACAAGAAGAATGTACTAGTATGATTAAAATTCTACAAAAAAATCAAATAGGAGTCTTACTTGAATCTGGGGTTCCTGAAGGAACCCCAATTGCACATAAGCATGGATGGGCTGATGGAGAACCCATAGCCGACGCAGGAATTGTATTTACTCCTTCAACGGATTACGTAATAGTGATTTATATCTGGACACCAGAATACACATACTGGGAAGAAAATGCTCGAATACTTTCTGATATAAACAAAACTACCTATTATCATTTTAATCCAATTATTCAATCTCACTAATTTTTCAAATTGGTTTAATTTCTGGACTTAAATCCTTAAATGGAGGATTGTTCTTATCTCTATCAGATATTCTAGGATTATCTATCCCCCATGGTACAGAAAGCTCAGTATCATTCCACATCACACCATGTTCATCATCACCATCATAATAGTTGTTTACTAAATAATTGACGGTCGATTTAGCTAGTGTTACAAAACCATGAGCTACACCCGGTGGAATTAACAAACCTAACATCTCATCAGATCCCATTTGAATCAGTTCTACATTCATATAAGTTGACTGAGACTCTCTTAAATCGCATAGTCCAACCCTAATGCTTCCACGTGGAACCAACCAGTAATCATACTGCCTCTTATGAAAATGCAAACCTCTCAGAATATTTTCTTCAGAATCAGATCGATTTGCTTGAATTTTAGTCCAATCAACTTCAGGGAACCATTCGGCACGAAAAGTTTCTCTAAATACACCTCTCTTATCCTCAAAAGAGGCGAACTCAGCATATTTCACACCATTAATGTTTTTACTATTAGTAATGAAATTGTCCATAATCACCAAAATAAGTTTTGTATCTTCTTAGTTGTAATTCATTATGCGCTCGGTGAGACTTGAACTCACACGACCTCAATGGTCACCAGGCCCTCAACCTGACGCGTCTGCCAATTCCGCCACGAGCGCATTAACTATTCGATTATAACATCGCCAAAATTAGTGTCAACTTAGTACAGGTAATCAATAAGAAAATTTCAGGCAAATTAAAACAAAGCCACAGTATCCAGAAACAAGCTAATACTGATATAATATTTTAAACATGTCATCGATTAACAAAACACAATTATCTATTGTTTTAGATGGAATGGGTAGCGACAACTATCCTATACCGGAACTATTAGGTGCTATACAAGCATCTTCCGAACTCAAACACAAAATTATTATTACAGGTGACAAAAGCCTTATAGAATCTAAGCTAAAAGAGATTACTTATAATAAATCTGCAGTTAACATTGAAATAATTCATGCGCCAGAGAGAATTACAACTGAAGAAGCACCAGCATTTTCTTCAAGATCCAAGATTAATAGTTCGATAGGGGTAGGTATGGATCTGGTTAAAACAGGAAAAGCTGACGCATTTGTTTCAGCTGGAAATACAGGAGCTATACTGGCAAGTGGACTAATAATGTTCCGTCGAATAAAAAACACTAGAAGACCTGCTATAGCCGTACAAATACCTACTCCTCACAAAGGATTTGTCTTACTGGACGTAGGCGCAAACAGTGATTGCCAACCTGCATTCTTGCACCAATTCGCAATTATGGGTAACATATATGCAAAAAAATTACTGGATATTCAAAGTCCTAGGATTGCACTTCTATCTAATGGAGAAGAACGTTCCAAAGGCAACGAACTCATAAAGAAATCACACCGACTAATTGAAACAAATCAGTCACTAAATTTCTTAGGTAATGTAGAAGCTAAAGAAATATTTAATGGTGATGCTGATGTAGTAATAACAGATGGTTTTACAGGTAATATAGCTCTGAAAGTAACAGAATCTGTGGCCAGCATGGTAACACAAATAATTAAAGATGCTATAAAATCCACTCCGATGTCGATTATAGGTGGTTTACTAGTTAAAAAATCAATCCAAAGCCAAGTACAAAAATTAGATCCAAATGAAACTGGAGGAGCACCCCTACTTGGATTAAATGAGGTAGTAATAGTTGGACATGGTAGGTCAAATGGATTGGCTATTAAAAATGCAATAAATGTTGCTGCAAAGGCAGTGAACGAAAACTTAATTCAAGAAATATCTGAAGCAATAGTAAATACAAAAA
>DBHI01000104.1:4321-15899 GCA_002296125.1 Anaerolineales bacterium UBA832
CACTAATCAAAAGATACGCTTCAATCTCTAAAGTTCTATCCACTTCTGGTATTCTTGTATTGCTATCAGGATTAGTAATTTCATTTCTAAGGCCAGAATGGTATTCAATGCCATTTTACACACTAATTCTTGGATTTATGCTTGCTAATATAGGAATGTTCTTGGCAAACAAGTACGTACGTAATCCACGACCAGATATTGTATTAAGCAACTCACTCAAAGGTTTAGATGACAGATATTTTCTTTATCAATACATACTTCCAGCACAACATGTAATAGTAAGTCCATCGGGAGTATATGCTGTTATTACAAAATTTCAATCAGGAACAGTAGAATGGCTATCAGAAAAACAAAATATAAAGCACAGAGGAGTTTCACTATATAAAAGAATTTTCGCTCAAGAATCAATTGGTCAACCAATAATTGAAGCACAATCAGAATCCAAAAGATTGTACAAGTATCTATACGCAAAGTATGGAGAAGACACTCCTGATGTTTACCCTTTAATAGTATTTACTAACCCAAAAATAGATTTAATAAATATCAAAAAAACACCCATACCTATGATCAAAGCAAAACGACTAAACGCTTATTTACGTAAACAGCCTAAAAAACATACTTTGAATGATCAACAAATTAAAGAACTCTATCAACCATAGACAATAAATTTACAGTCGCTATGGTAAAATAAAAATCCATATGATAAATAACCCTTAAGCCCCCATCGTCTAGTGGACTAGGACATGGCCCTCTCAAGGCCAAGACCGGGGTTCGAACCCCCGTGGGGGCACTCAAAAATAAGAATATCCTAAAACATGGGTCCATTTATGGATAAAAAATACAACTCAGTTCTCAAAACTATTGGTAATACCCCCATTATTAAAATCCAAAACATTTCAACGGAAAATGCTGCAAACATTTATATTAAGCTTGAGTCATTTAATCCTACCGGTTCAAAAAAAGACAGAATGGCCCTTTCCATGATAGAGTGTGCAGAAAAACGAGGTGATCTTCGTCCGGGAATGACAGTTGTAGAATACACCGGAGGTAGTACTGGCTCTTCACTTGCATTTGTCTGTGCTATTAAGGGGTACAAGTTTCATGTTGTCTCTTCAGATGCATTCGCAAGAGAAAAACTAAACACTATGCGCGCTTTTGGAGCCAATTTAGAGATCATAAAAAGCCAAGACGGCAAAATTACTCCGAACCTTATTAATCAAATGATTCAACGCGCATCAGATATAGCCAGTGCACCTGGCACATTCTTCACTAATCAGTTAAATAACCCTGATATTATCTCTGGTTTTGAGAAAATGGGAAATGAAATAATCAAACAAATAGATGGTCCAATAGATGGATTCTGTGATGCTATTGGAACAGCTGGATCACTGATGGGCGTATCTAGATCTCTACATGCAGCAGGTCACAATACATTTGTGATTGCTCTTGAACCATCGACTTCACCTATTCTCACCATGGGAAAGACAGGTGGACATAATGTCGAAGGTATAGGACTTGGATTTATACCGGAACTTCTCGATACCAACTATTACGATGAATCAAGAACAATCAACGAGAATGAAGCACGAGAAACTACACTTAGACTGGCTAGGGAAGAAGGGATTTTCGTTGGAACTTCGTCAGGAATGAACATAGCTGGAGCAATTAGGCTTGCAAAAGAGCTAGGACCTGAGAAAACAGTAGTAGCAATTGCTTGTGACACTGGATTGAAATATCTATCAGAAGACTTATTCTCTCAATAAATCACTGAGATTACAACCCAATTGAATTGGATAATAAATTAGTGGAGACAAAAATTAAATGATCATAACAAGACATATTTAAATATATATAATCATTATTTGTAATATAATGATTATATATATTTAAATTAAAATAATTCCTTATCAAATAAAAATGAATATAGCAAGATTTCCTAGATTGCGTTACGGTCACCTACCTACACCAATAGAGCTGTTAAATAATCTAACTAATTACCTTAAGGGTCCAAATATATGGATAAAAAGGGATGATTGTACAGGTCTGTCTACTGGTGGCAACAAAACTCGTAAACTTGAATTTCTTATGGCTGAAGCACAAGCACAAAATGCCGACATTGTTCTTACTGTAGGAGCAACACAATCAAACCACGCAAGACAAACTGTAGCTTTTGCAGCTCGCATGGGCATTAAAAGCTACTTATTATTAGAAAATCGCACAAATATCAATGATATAAATTACAGAAACAATGGCAATATATTACTAAATCAACTACATGGAACTACCATAGAAGAATATCCAGCTTATACCAACATGAATATCGCAATGGAAAATACTGCTAACCAACTACGCAAAAAAGGTTATAAACCCTACACTATACCTGTAGGTGGATCTAACCCACTAGGTGCTTTAGGTTACGTAAACGCAGCTGCAGAAATTATTACTCAAGGCAATGATTTGAGTATATCATTTTCACACATCATACATGCTAGTGGAAGCACTGGAACCCAGGCAGGCATGATCACTGGATTGCTAGGAAATAATAGTGGAATAAATCTACTCGGCATCAGTGTAAATTCACCAAAAGAGATTCTAGAAAAGAACGTCTTATTACTTGCACAGGAAACAGCAGATCTCCTGAAGTGCCCAGGTATAGTAAAAGATAATCATATAAAAGTTAACAGTGATTATGTAGGGGATGGATATGGCATACCATCGCCAGAAACAATTCAAGCAATAAAATTACTAGCTGAAAAAGAAGGTATTCTACTAGATCCTGTATACTCAGGAAAAGCAATGGCGGGACTTATTGATCTAGTAAGAAAAGGGGTGTTCAACAAAGATGATAATATCTTATTTATACACACTGGTGGCACGACTGGGCTATTTGGATACAACTCATATTTTAATGATAAATCACAATAATTTATCTTTTTATTATTTCTCTACTACCTTATCAATCTAACAAAACGATTAGCATCAACTAATTAATACTAGAAAATAATGAATATAAACCAGTGGATTACATTATCAATTAGCCTGATATTAGGAGCAATATCTCCTGGGCCATCAATAGTTCTAGTAATTAAAAATACACTATCTGGAAGCCAAAAGCAAGGTATATATACGGCTATAGGTCACGGATTTGGTTTTGGGCTATATGCATTTATATCTTCTATAGCACTATCAACCATAATTATATATCAGTCATCCATTGAACTCTATATGCGCATACTAGGTGCCTTGTTACTATTATGGATAAGTTACACATTCATAAGATCTAAAAATTTTACCTTAAAAGACCACCTTGATTATGAGTCTATAAATATACGATTAGCAAAGTGCTTTAAGCAAGGTTTTCTAATAGCTTTCCTTAACCCCAAAATCCTTGCCTGGATGTTAGCAATATATATACCCTTTATAAATCCATCGTATCCACCAATGCAATTAATATATATGGGAATACTAGCAATTATTATCGACTCCAGTTGGTATATTGGCATAGCTATTATTCTATCCAAAACCACTCGCTTATCATATATAAAAGATAATGTATCTAACATAAACAAAATAATAGGAATAATATTAGCAATATATGCTATAACATTAATAAACGATATAGTGCAATACTAAACAATCTAACACAATAGAGTTCAATTATTTCGCAAGGACAATCCAAATGATTAGCACTTTGATACAATACATACATTACAACTCCTACATAATCAGTTGCGTAATTATATTTGCAACTGTAACTTATATTAGTATAAAAAATGGAATAACTTACAAAAACATAACTATATTAGTAATAATAGCATCCTCATTTTTTTTCTCATGGTATTTTCTTAAGCCAAAACCTACGCATCTAACAACAACTAACAATATAGAATTATCTAATAAAATCAATCCAACATTAATACAGTTTCAATCTGAATACTGAATAGCTTGCATCACAATAAAACCTGTCGTTGACAGGATAGAAGACAGATTAGGAGACAAAATAGAAATAATTCGTTTGAATATTAATGATCCTATTGGAAAACAATTAAGTAACCAATATAAAATATATAGCATCCCAACATTTATATATTTTGACAACTCCGGAAATGAGCAATGGCGCTCTATTGGTAAACTAAACTACGAGAAAATTATTTCAAGTATAAATATAGAAAATAATTAATACTACCAATCATTTAGATAATGTTGATCTGATCCAAGATGTAGGTGCATTTAAATCGTTTTTAGAATCAAAACACAAAAAACTAGTAACCAATAAAAAAGAAAGTATCCTGCAGGATACTTTCTTAACATAGCATACTAAATAAATACTATATCAATGAGTATGTTCCATATCTAAACCACAACACATGGGAGACTTTATTTTTCCACACCCTTTAGGACATTCAGATACTGAGACACTGCTACCATCGTCCTTAATTAGATCTTTCATAATCAATTCAGACCCACAGCTACCACACATTATTGGTGCTACTTCCATACCACAATCACAACACGTATATTTACCCATCATGTTTCCTCCATTACCTATATAAGACAATTGTATAATAATAAGTATTATTCGACCATACCACTCCTTTCATTATCATTTTATGGAAATTCAGATTTATTATATGCGTTTGATAATTCAATCACATATAATAGAATTTAAAAATCTGATAATCAATCAAAAAAATGAAAAGCAAACACAATACAGAAATCATAATAATTCTAACAGCATCATTGTTTGCATACATTGCATTAAGATTAAACGTAATTTACTATGCAAGATATACATTAATAGAATGGCAACACAAACCTATCTGGGCAAATATTATGTATCAATACAGATACATAATATTCTTTTTCTGTGCACTAATTGCAATCACCTTAGTATGGCGCGAATTTGCTAATCATTCCGTTAGTAAATTCATACAACATATACTCACTAATTCAAAAAGAACATACTTAATAATCCTAATGATAGGAGTAACGTCTGGGAGTTATTACCTCCAACCTGGATCCACAACAGCAAGTGCAGATGGCCACCTCTATGTGACATGGGCATCACTACTTCGAAACTATTTTTACTCATTAGAAGCACCTCTGTGGTCCACTGGAGGAGCTTTAGGATTTCCATTTACACAATTTTATAACTGGGGATCGTACATACCAACGGCATTACTTGGGCTAATAATTAATAATATTCTGCTAGCTAACAAATTGTCACTCTTTATTTTTCACATATATTCAACATTTGGAATGTACCTATTTGTACGCAAATTTACTAAAACCAAGGAGTCCGGACTAGTGTCCGCATGCGCACATGGTTTTGCCTTCTACATATATCACAAATTAGTTTTAGTAGGATTGCTTCCAATGAGTTTACCAATATATTTACTGCCATGGCAACTATATTATAGTGAATGCATGTTGGAAGAAAAATCATCAAAAAGATCGTGGGCTCTAACATCAATAACAAGTGCCATGAGTATATGCAGCCATCTAGCTTATGGAATGACTTCAATATCTATATTGCTTATATATATAGTCATACGAATTTTTACTAAAGAAAAAATAACGTCTAAGATAATTGCTTTATTGAAATGTATGTCATCATTAACGCTTGGCATATGTGCATCAAGTTTTTTTATAGTACCAGCGCTAACTGAACCCAACAATCCAGTGATTGGTTTCATCACACGCGACAGATTTATTATGGATCTAGTTGAATTTCAACAAGTATTTAACTTTAAACATAGTTATCTAACATCTAACTGGTGGGGAGGATACATTGGAGTAAGTGTAAGTATAATGGCCATTGCTTGTATCATTCTTAATATATACAGAAGAAATATTAAAACAATACCAACAATAACCATTACTTTAGTTTCTGTGTGGCTTGTATTTGGCCCAAATTATGCTCCATACCTTTTTGAAAAAGCACACAAATTGATACCCTTT
Organism: Anaerolineales bacterium UBA832; assembly: GCA_002296125.1. Taxonomy (GTDB): domain Bacteria; phylum Chloroflexota; class Anaerolineae; order Anaerolineales; family UBA11657; genus UBA11657. The sequence goes on from DBHI01000104.1 coordinate 10,283, forward strand.
GGAACACTGGTTTATGGTATGCATTCACCCGGATACTTCATCATGTATCTGGGAATCACATGTGCAGTACTATGTGGTGTTTTTGTGAAAACAGTATCCGATGAACCTATAGTATACAAATTAATAGCAAAAATATATCAAAGACAATCAATCAAAAATAAATTTAGAAAAACAATAATACCAGTAACTATGTTAGCATCAATCACTATATTAATAGATCTCATGCCATTAACTCTAATAGTTAATGCTATGAAACCTACAGATCACATTAGCAATATGTATAGAGAAAAAGCAATACTATACATAGAAGAAAATGGTGATGGAAATTCAAGGGTATTTGAACACGGAAACGATTCACTATTAGATATATACTTAACAACAGGACAACCACAAACAGCTGGAATGGGAGATGACAAACCACCATCACATCCTTTTATTGATAATATTTCTGACCAAGAAAGCCTTTACTTATCCAATGTAAGATATGTAATTAGTTCTGAAAAAAATTATGACTTTCTAGATCAAGTTCCCCTCCATCCAATATTATATGAAAACAAATCTCATTCAATTATATTAGCTAGTAAAATAACAGAACACAGACAAGATGTTTCATATCAACATAAACCTCATAACATTAATCAAACTAACAATACAGCGAAAATAATTTATATAACCGACAAAAATACAACTGGCAATCTGTCACTCAACCAATCACATCTTGAAGCTAGAATAATCTCTTATAATACAAACCTACAGAATATATCCGTTCAGTACGAATTAAATCAACCAGCATTTGTACAATTAAGTGTTTCTTACTATCCTTATCAAATAGTTAGACTAGATAACAAAATTATTAAGACTACTCAAACAAGTCTAGGATTAATTGGTTTCTGGAGTGATTCTGGTAAGCATGATGTCAAAATACTACCTAAACTTAGTTCAAATAGACACTATTGGGCAACAATCAACTTACTAGCTCTTATCATATTATTATTGTGCATATATAAAGATTATGATTAATCAAAATGATATAAAATTATTTATTAATATATATATCTTAAAAGAGGAAAACGATGAAAGCAGCACATTTACGCATATATACTATCAACAAAGGTTATATTGACAGTTGGATAAAAATGTTTCATGAAGAGTTAGTGCCAATTATGGAAAATGCTGGCATGAAAGTAGAAAGCACATGGTTAAATATAGAAAAATCACAATTTATTTGGATACGATCTTATGGGGAAAGTTTTGAAAATTACGATAAAATGACTACATCATATAAAGGTTCTGAATGGTGGAAAAATAATGTAAACCGTGTGAAAGATCATATAGCTCATATGGAAGTTATAGATATTACATCAACATAGGTACTGAAAGATAAATAATAAATCAATAAAAACAAACGAAATTAACAAAAAACATCAAGAAGATGGTCGCTCAGGGTGTATATTAACAATTATTTTTATAATTGCATCTATGTTCTTTATTATTTGGCGACTATACTAATAGCATACAATATATTCACACAAATGTTATATAAATAAATCACTACTTCAACACGCAAGATAATAATTGAATATACTTATAAGATTTGACATAAGTAATAACACATGCCATAATAGAACAAATGTTCTATTATGGCATGTGTTATGCGTATACTATGTATGATGTTAGATCAATTACCTATCCAGGTAGAAATACAACTGAATCCACAATTAAATAAACAACACTTCATATTAATTGATCCCTCCAACCAACGTGTCTTATACACTACCAAATTACTATATAACATTGGTATCAATAAAGGAGACTCGCGACACAATGCAGAAAAAATATATCCAAAAGTAATTTTTATAAATGCAAAAGAAAAACTATACCAAAAAATACACATAAAATTACAAAATATTTTAAGTAAATTCAATAACCAAATTGAAAGTAGTCATTTAGGAGAATACTTTATATACACAAACTTTCTTGCAAATACAACAAATACCGAAGAACTTCTACTGAATACAATCATAAAAGAAATAACATATTTCACTCAACTATCAGCTACAGCAGCAATAGCAGACACTAAATTTGCTGCTCGTTGCGCAGCTCTAAGAGCATCACCAACCCGCTCTATTCCAAAAGGTAAAGATGCTGATTTTCTAAAATCACTTTCAATCAAAAATCTACCTAATTCACCTAAAGAATTACTACGACGCCTAGACCTATTTGGAATTAAAACAATAGGAGAATTTGCAAACATACCACATGATTTAATAATGAGTCAATTTGGATCAAAAGCATTTGAATTACATACAATGTCTCGCGGCAAAGATAATAGAACACTAAATCATTGTATACATCAGCCCAATATCAGATACACTAAAACATCACCAGATCCAATATGTAACTCAAAATCAGCAGAGCACTTATTACAAGACTTATCATACCAAATATCTCAATATTTGATAAAGAATGGATATCATACTCAAGCAATAAAACTATCAATAAAAGACGAAAAAGGACACACTCAATACAAACGCAACAAACTTCAACCACCTACATATACACACACACGTATACAACGTATATCAATTAATATGTTCACACAAATCAAAAATATTAATCCTATAACACACATAACACTAGAAGCTGATTTACTACATCCATGGCACACAGACGCATACCAATTGAATTTATTCAATATCAACCCTCAAGCCAAAAATAAAGATCATCTTACAAACACAATAAACTACATTAAAGATCGATTTGGAGAAAAATCAATACAAAAAGCAAAGACTATATCAAAACCCACACCTGACAGCATTAAAGTGAAATGCACTTCAGAAGGAATACCAATCACAATTCAAATAAACAAACACACTCATTTAGTAAAAACAATCCACCAACATTGGCGATCACAATCCAATTGGTGGAACAAATGTGTTCGGAAAGATTATTATCAACTTAATATTACAAATGGACGCCTAATAACTGTTTTTTCGACCAATAAAAACAATTGGTTCCTAGATAGACAATGACTTATATCGAACTACACTCTCATTCATATTTCTCACTATTAGACGGAGTACCATCACCTGAAGAATTAGTAAAACAAGCCTCCAAATATGAAATGCCTGCAATAGCCCTGACCGATCATAACGGTCTATATGGCCTACCAAGATTGTGGCAAGCTTCACAGAAGGAAGGCATTAAAGCTATTGTAGGATGCGAAATCACCCTAGAAAACCAATACAATCACATAACACTACTTGCAGAAAATGAAATTGGGTATTCTAATTTATGCCGCTTAATAACATTATCACACCCCAATAATAAAGGTGACAAAATTGCTTTAAAACTAAAATATCTTACTGAACACTCAAAAGGTTTAATAGCACTTTCAGGATGCAAAAAAAGCTCTATAGTACGATCATTAAGCAATAGAAACTATCATACAGCCAGCCATATAGCATTGAAATATTCAGAAATATTTGAAAAGAATTGCTTTTTTTTAGAAATGCAAAATCACCACGAGAAAGATGATTACTACAAAAATTTTGCTCTAGCTAATCTAGGAAATAAATTAGACATACCAATAGTAGCTACTGGAAATGTACATTACATAAACACTGAAGATGCTCCCATACATGATGTACTAACATGCATAAAGCATAAAATAAATATAGAACATGCTACCAAGCATATTCGAAACAATCATGAGTACTATTTCCGAAAACCACAGCATATGCAACAACTCTTTAAAGAATGGCCAAAAGCTATAGAAAACACACTATCTATAGCTGAAAGATGTAATCTTTCTTTACCTTATGGACCACAAATTTTACCAAAAATATGCTTCAACCAAAAAATAGACTCTAATAAAAAACTAAATGAATTATGTCTTAAATCTCTTTTAGAAAAAAAAATACACAATAATATAGAATACAAGAAAGCACTCAAACAAGAATTGAAAATTATCTCTCAAAATGAACTAGCAGATTATTTTTTAATAGTATGGGATCTTATATGTTTTGCAAACAGAAGGAAGATACTCTGCCAAGGACGTGGAAGCGCAGCAAATTCCTTGGTTTCATATTTACTAGGCATCACCCCTATAGATCCACTTAAAACAGATCTAGTATTTGAAAGATTCTTGTCTAAAGAACGCACAACTACTCCTGACATTGATATAGATTTTGCATCAGACAGACGAGAAGAAGTAATACAATACATACACAAAAAATATGGTGCTAACAATGTATCAATGGCATGCACCATAGTTACTTTTCAAGTAAGATCAGCAATACGCGATGTGGGATTAGTATTGGGATTCAAAAAAGAGATTCTAAAAAACATAACATCAAAACTAGATGACCACTACATCAACCCGTCAATCATCACAAAAATGGAACCATATTCAAAAAACCAAAAATGGAAAGAACTCATTCGAATATCAAATTATATCAATGGATTCCCAAGACATATAGGAACACATAATGGAGGGACAATAATTTCAAATCATAACATCAGCAACACAATACCAATCGAATCCACACCAACAAAACAAAGAACAGTTGTGCAGTGGGACAAAGATTCTCTAGAAACAATGAAATGGATCAAACTAGACATATTAGGATTGCGCATACTGTCAGCCATTAATGACACGTGTTCATCAATAAACCCATCACATAAATTAGAGAACATTAATTTTGATGACCAAAACGTATTCCATATGATATGCCAAGGAGAAACAATTGGAATATTTCAAATTGAAAGCCAAGCACAAACTGCTCTAATACCTCGATTTCAACCAAAATCATTAAACGATCTCACAATACAAATAGCTCTAATACGACCTGGGCCACTACAAGCAAAAATGGTAGAACCTTACCTACTTAGACGCGAAAATAAAATTAAAACAACATATTTACATCCTCTATTAAAACCATCCTTAAAGGAAACTCTGGGGATTATACTCTTTCAAGAACAAGTAATAAAAATAGCTCGTGATATAGCTAACTTTACTCCTGGAGAAGGCGAACTACTACGCAAACATTTAAGCAGCAATAAATTACAAAATTACCACAAAAGGTTCATAGGAGGAGCAGAATCCAACGGAATAAAAACCAGCATAGCTAACCAAATTTTTGATCAATTAAAAGCATTTGGAAGTTATTCTTTTTCTAAAGCACACGCATCATCATTTGCTGTCATCACTTATTGGTCAGCTTGGTTACGTTATTATTATCCAACTGAATTCTTTCTTGGACTTCTACGGAACCAACCTATGGGATTCTACCCAGAACATGTGCTAATATCAGATGCACAAAAAAAAGGGGTTTGTTTTTTACCAGTAGATCTAAGGTACTCTCAATACAAAAGCAAACTAGAGTCTGGGAAAATTCGCCTAGGATTAAATACAATCAAAAAGATAGGAGAATCACACGCAAATATTATAGTGCAAACACGAAAGTCAAATCATTTTAAATCTCTATCTAATATTATAAATCAAACTAACCTGCCTAAAGATACTATAGAATCTTTAATTATGTCCGGATCAGTAGACTACTTAAATCCTAATGTTGGAAGACGTCAAATACTCTGGGAATCAATGAATGAATAC
>DBHI01000018.1:0-27043 GCA_002296125.1 Anaerolineales bacterium UBA832
ATACTACTAGCTACAATATCAATGATATGTGCTGGACTAGCATCATTTACAAACAAACTAGCTACAGAAAATCAAGTTCATTTCTCCACTTTCCTACTACTAACCTCAATACCATATCTAATATTAGTCTTTGTACTAAAAAATACAACAAATTACTCATTTCATTTTAATCTAATTTCAGTTTCACTAGGTCTGATTGGGGGCACACTAGGCTGTATCGCTTTCTATACAGTATATAAGTCTCTAGAGAGAGGTGGAGAAGGCAGTATAATTTTTCCAATTACTACCCTTCAAGTTATCATACCTGTGCTACTCTCCATCATCATATTCAAAGAGTCAATAACACCAACAAAACTCTGGGGTCTAGTATTTTCAATAATTGCACTAATTTTACTGTCTAGATGACTGCGAGCAAATCACAAAAAATCAATGAAAATTACCGAAATTAATATATCCGGACACATAATCAATGCTGAAGTAGCAGACAGTCCTGCATCACACCTGCAAGGCCTTATGAATCGAACAAAACTACCATGGTCATCAGGCATGCTATTTGTATACCCAACACCATACCGCATATCACTCTGGATGAAAAATACACAAATCCCACTGTCGGTAGCATTTATTAATAACAATCGACAAATAATACACATAACAGATATGCAACCCAATACAACAACAATCCATCGAAGTCCAATCCCAGCCAAATATGCTCTAGAGGTTAACAAAGGCTGGTATGAAAAATATCACATAAAAGCTGGTGACACAGTTAGGTTTATAAGCAAAAGGTCACTATAAATAATACATTATATGCCTATGCGCAATTAGATTATTTGTATTGAAAATGGAGTACTGATAATGGTTAGAAAGCAAAATGCTAATACTAGGTATAGTTATTCAAGTAAAAAAAGTAAAACTTGTTATAGTTCTACAAAGGGAACACCCTTAAGTGCTTATTGTTCACTTCCAGACGCAGAACAAGCCGCAGATTACGCAAATATCACGTACAAGTCAAATTTAGTGCCATACAAATGCGCAAAGTGTAACGACTGGCATTTATCCCCAGGAAACCGACAAACTCCTAGTGAAACTTGCACAGTCTGCATCAGCGCTAATGGAAAACCAAAAGAACTCTATACATTGCAAAAAGACGCCAAAGCTAGAGCTGAAATATTAAATAAAGAGCAACAAGTTAAACTAGATATATATAAATGCCCCTACAATTCAGGATGGCATCTAACAAAATCAAAACTACGCAGATAATTCAAATTCAAGCACCAAATTTATAGAAAATACTAACAATTCATTTTCCAATGTGATAAAATCAAGCCTATAGTAACAGCTAATTTAACTAGCATACACCAAATATTTGAAATACAAAATATGCACAAATTTGAAACCACCAACGAAGACAACCTAATGGTACCAGCACTTAAATCAGCTACCATAGCAGCGAAACTTGGAAATTATTTTATTGGCGCTGCCCTATTTTCATGCAAAAGAGATCTAATTGCCACTTCTTATGGAGCAGGAATGTCAGCTGGAGAGATTTTTCACGCAGAAACCCAATTAGCTGTATTACTAAGAGCTGGACGAGCATGCAATATATTCTCTAATAACAAAAGATATATTATTGCCACAACCCTACAGCCATGCCCACAATGCCGTCAGATTTGTATACAACAAAAAAATCTTACCGTAATTTATGGTTCCCCAACAAGTACTTCTGGAGCTAAACTAGGAGACCTTCTCGAGACATACACAAACACTGAAAAAATACGCATATCAGAAAATTCGGGTCAACCTGTTATTCGAAAAGCTAACTTAAGTCAAGAAATAGAAAGTCGCTGTATCAATGGACATAAGAAACATAGGTCATCAGTACTAAAGACAGCCAACGAAGTATCTAACAAGTTAATGCCATTTACTGATCTTTTAGATTTTGTAACGTTATCAGACCCGACAGTATTAACAAACATACGGGACTACCAAAACAAAGTCCGAACAAACCTTATTAGCGCTACGCCTAATCTCAAAAGACAATGAATTCAACCTTCCCTAAATATAGTCTGCCTACATCTATTAACGAGCGAGCAAAAGATATACTCGTACTGGGACTAGCCAAGCATGAAATGATACTAAATGTCTCAAATTTCCCAACGGAAGGTGGACAGTCCAATGTAGATATACGTCACATATCCCACACTGCTGGTGGAAGCGGGATGAACGTTGCAGTAGCTGCCTCTAGACTCGGTGGTCAATCAGCACTAATAACCTCAATTGGAACAGGGGTATATGCACAGACAGTACGAAATGAACTATTACAAAGTGGAGTAGACACAACTTTTGTAAAACAAATAGAAGGTACAGAAGGCAGCATTCTAATTATCCTAACTCAGCCAGATGGAGACTGGACAGTTATGCAATCCAACGAAAAAAGTCTAAAAATTACAAGTGAACAAATACCAGATTGTCTTGTTTTATCACAATATAAAATTATGCATATTGATGCATACGTTTATACAAGCAAAGACCACAGAAAAATTGTAGAATCAGCAATAACGCAAGCTCGTAAGGCAAACTGCATAATATCTATTGACACATCAGTACCTATTACCCAATATGAACCCGAGTACGTATTAGAACTATTTTCTAAATGCGATATTATTTTCCTGAATGATGATGAAGCAAGTAACCTTAATAAAATCGATATACATCAAAAACCAATAGAAACTCTACAGAATTTATCTGCTGATCTAGTAATACTAAAACAAGGAGAATCTGGATCAACAATAATTTCAAAACATAACTACGGTAATGCACCTGCTTTCCAAGTAAAAATAAAAGACACAATCGGAGCAGGAGACAACTATGCAGGAGTTATGCTCCAAAAACTATGCAATAGATACTCACTTTATGAAGCTTCACTATGGGGATCCGCAGCAGGATCATTAGCGTGCTTAGGTTATGGTTCCCTATCTTATAGATATACAGAACAAGATATACAAAAAATAATATCTACATTAAAAAATACAAACGGGACAAAATGATAAATTCATCAAACAAAGTAACTCAACCAAACTTTTCAAAAAAACAACAAGAATTAGTTAATAGTTTTGAAGGCGCTGAAATTTTTGGGAAACCTAAAGGAGCCAGTCGCACAGCACGAATCATATCAAAAATATTATGTTTGATATGCGAAGAACATCAAGACAACAATCCATCAGGTCTAATACAACAGCTAAAAAATGCATCAAAATATTTTAACGAGACACGTGGGCAAATGACTCCAATAATTCCCAATGTAATCAGAAGACTAATGCTAAACATAGACCAAAACATGCATAACATTGATTCTATAAAAAATCTAATAATAAAACAATCAAAACTATATGAAGAAGAATCAATTCGAAACATAGAACTTATCACAAACCACGCCATAACAATACTCAATGATGAAAAACAAATATTATTATATGACTACAGCAGCACTACCGCATCCATAATAAGAGGAGCATCAAAAAGATCAAAACAATTAAAAATAATTATTCCTGAAAGCCGAGCACTAAATGGCGGAATCCCTCTTGTAAAAGAATCCATACTATCTAACCATGAAGTACTTTATATTACAGACGCTGCAATTGCTCAACAAATAACTGAAGTTAGTCTTGTGATTATTGGAGCAGAATCAATAGCGAATACAGGAGGATGCTGGAACACAACTGGAAGCCTGTCTGTAGCACTCTTAGCTGACTATTATAAAATCCCTTTCTATGTAGCCACAGAACTAATCAAGTTTGACACCATCAATCCGGAAGGAGTCCTAAGATCTGCACCATGGAGAGAAATAACAGCTATAAAGAAAAACGATCCGATACTTAATAACAAGCAAGTAGAAGTTAAAGCTCATGACCTTGACTACATCAAAGGTAAACTAATTACAGCTTATATCACAGAGAAAGGCATACTCTCACCGACAAAAACATTATCTGCAGCACGTATAAAATACTCTCCTCTAAATCCTATCAGTTAATGCCACGATTCCAAACAGAAACTTATTCATACTTTAAAAGCATAGAAACACAACTAACCAACCATATTAGATGTATAGCATTGGTGTCAATATCACTCTTATGCTATACAATGTCCTTACACTAAGAAATGGTTATTCAATTGTGAGCGACAAAAAAATACTAATCATTGGCGGAGCGTCAACAGATACTCTTCATTTAAAAAATAGTACTGTCAAATGCCCAGGCGGCGCCGGTATGTATACTGCTGTATCGGCAACACATTGCGGAGCAAATGTAACATTATTTGGACCACGCCCACATGAATACGTAGACCACTTCAAAGAACTGAACAACTATATAAATAAATGGATAGGACCAAAACTTCCAAATAACCAATTGCCAGAATTTGAAATTTCATATCGTAACAATACAACCGAATATTTAAGTATATCGCTGGAATCTGAGACAAATCTTTCACCAGACATGATGCCTGAGGACCTAACAGATTATTCTATAGTACACGTAAGTCCGCTAGGAGATGCAATCAATCAGCTAAAATTTATTATATCATGTAGATATAGAGGAGCTAAACTAATATCAGCTGGAACTGGATTGTTCAATGTAAAAGAACAACCACATGCCGTAAAAGAAGTAATCAACCATACTGATTATTTCTTTATGAATCGACATGAAGCTAAATTAATCTTTGGGTCCATAGATTCCGCTACAATGGACACAGGAAAACTCCTATATATCACATTAGGAGATAAAGGAGCACTAATAGTGCAAGGATCCCATTCTACATTAGTCCCGACTCACCCAATTACAGAAATAGATCCAACTGGTGCCGGGGATACATTTTGTGGAGCTGTACTAGCTAATATTTTGCAAAATAAACATCCAGTAATGGCAGCGCATGAGGCAGTAGTAATATCGGCAAAAATGATAAGTCAAATAGGTCCTAAAGCACTTTATTCTAAGAAGCCAATATCACAACCTCAAATTGATACTCGTATTAGACTAAACAATACACAAATCAAAAAAATATCCGAAAAACTATCCTCACTACTTGAAGTATCGCCATTCCCATTTGTCAGCAAAGTATTGCCTCCAATCAATCACCCTAAAGCATTAGACTACTTCTTTGCAGCTACAGTTCATCAATTCAGCTTTTGGTCAATTCATAACCAGAAATATTACCAGCCTTTAATAGCACCACTTGGAGGTGTAATGCTCAAAGGCTCAGACTATTTATGGAAATGTTTTAGTCTAGCATTAGAAAGAGACGTAGAATTTTGCTCTCCAAATCGTCAAGCTAGCTTGAATCTAGACGAACTAAAGACAATAATGCAAGACGACAATGGCAATCAACCAATGCCTGCAATAGAATTGCACCTAGAAGAATCTCACAGATATGGAAGAGATATGCTAGCGCTTAATTTAGATCCTGAGTCAATAATCAAGCAGTCTAAATTTTCTTCAAATCCTTTGAGTGCATTTATTAATATACTAGATCAAATTGGTGGATACAAGGAAGATCCTCTACGCAAAAAAAGTGGTCTACTTGCTCTAATACTCAACCAACGTCCAGAAAATTTCCTACCTTTCCAGAAAACTGACCACATAGATCCAGTAATCGATTATCACAACATGCGCCTTTGTTTACGCGCTGGGTTAATTGACATACTAGACGAAAAATTAAATAAAAAATTAATTGACAGAATGATCCTTTCTAAAGATGAGGAATGGGCAATCAGATACGCCGCCTATTGTGCTCGCCAACAAATAGTAAATTTATCAGGTAAACCCGAAGGAGCTATTGATTGGTTCTTCTTCAATACACGCAAAACATGCCCCGAAATGACACCGCCCTTATGTGAATCATGTCTAATTGATTCTGTATGCGACCATAAAAAAGAAATGTTTCAGCCTGTAATACGTACAACCTACTACTAGATGAACTCACAGAATAAATACCCTGTTATCTAACTCTTATTTCATCACTCTATAAACGCTATTAAATTACTCATTACTGTCGATACCAATTTCTTCTACACTCATCTCGCCATCAACTGAATTTATATCAAAACCTTCTATTCTACTTTTCAAACCCCATCTAAATGCACAATATATACCAATAACTAAAGAAATACTGTTTCTTGTATTGCCAACAATTATTATTCCAAATCTGTCAATTAGTACAAACACTCCTATACTTACCGCAACTCCAGCAGCAAACCACACAATTGCATAGATAATCTTTCCAGCAAATCTACTTAACCATGATCCACCTGAGTAATCCACTCTATACTTAACCGCTAACTCAGGACCAGATCTAGTCAATTCAGATACAGATCGACATATTTTTATTCCACAGTAGCTGCAAAACCTATGCTCGTCTTCTACGGTATTACCACATTCAGTGCAGTACATGTTGTCACCATTAGCTAGAGTAAATGATTGTATATCAATAGTAATAAATGTACCAACTTTAAGATCAAGGCAAACCTATCAGATACCAACATCATTTCTCCACAACTAATGATAAAACAAACAATAGAGGATCAACTTAATATACTACAGTAAACACACAAATTCTCTATCTCGATAGTATCACTATAGACCCGACACCAAGAGCTAAACCAACTATTTTAGAAGCAGTTATAGGTTCACGATAAACAAGTATTGAAAGTACTACAGCAACTACTACTGACATTCCTGAAATAGGAAATAATATACTGCCCTCCCCACCCATCTTGAATCCTAAAATCAAAGCAAAAACACCAACAGCGCCTATCATACCCCCAACGATAGCTATACCGGTCATCCTAAAAGACAAATCAAGATGCTGTCTCTCAATCACGTGAATCATAGAAGCAACAAAAGCAAACCCTATACATTGTGCAAGCATATACGTTGGACCATAACCATCATTTTCTCCTGCCACTTTAGAGAAAAATCTAATTACTCCTCCACAACCTAACGTAATTAATGCAAGTAATATAGGCGTCACGATTCAATACTCATCAGTTGTCCTCACAAAAAAATCAATCATTCGTACAAGCTATTTTTTTCATCTGGAGCATTACTCCAGCTTTGCAGAGTTTGACCACCATCTATTAACAAAGTAGATCCTGTAATATGTCTAGCATCATCAGAAGCTAAAAAAGCAACAGCGTTAGCTACATCTTCAGCCTGACCAACTCTACCTAGCGGTATTCTATCAGCAAACTTCTTAAAAAAAGACTGTTGATCTCTACCATCTATTGCTCCCTGCCGAAAGCTAAGGTCAGTCTCGATTATACCTGGACATATTACATTAACTCTTATATTATATTTTGCTAATTCCAATGCTAAACTCCTACCCAATGCCTTCACAGCCTCTTTGCTAGCCATATAAGCACCAGACCCTCTGATGGTATCCCATCCGCCCGTAGAAGAGCCCATGAGCACAATAGCTCCTCCACCTGATTCGATAAGATGAGGAACAGACACCTTGCAGGTTAACATCATACCTCTTAAATTTATGTCAAATACTCTATCCCACTCATCAATATCTAAACTCACAAACTCACTATTAGCACCACCAATACCAGCATTAGCAAAGACAATATCTAATCTGCCATATTGTTCAATAACATAATCAACCATATATCTACATTCCTCAATAAGTGTTACATCACACTTAACAGCTAATGCATCCCCCCCGATAATATCAGCGACTTTACTGGCATCATCATAATTAATATCAGCTACTAATACTTTAGATCCCTTACTTGCAAATTTCATAGCAGCTGCCTTTCCTAATCCACCCCCACCTCCAGTAATTAATGCAACTTTTTTCGTTAATTTATTCATAATTGATAACCTCAAGATGTCTTCTTGCTGGTGGGGTATTTCGGCTTTTCTTCACAAGCAATTCCCCATCAATAATTACCCCAGATATACCAGGAGTATCTCCAATTCGCAACGCATCAAGCGCATCGTCTGCAGAGCTACCAACTGGAGAGTCCATAATCACCAGGTCAGCTTCAAATCCCTCTAGAATTTTCCCGGCAGATATATTATAAACATTAGCAGTATTCCCCGTAGCCATAGCTATAGCTAATTCAGGAGCAATTCCACACAAGCCACTAATCCAACTAATTGTACGAAGCATACCCAGTGGTATTACACCTGTACCAGACGGCATATCAGTACCAATAATAATCCTGTTTAACGCATCACTTTCTTTGGCAATTTTAATAATATCAGGAATAATAGCAACATTACCACATTGAATAATTTCAAGTGCACATTTTGTTTTAACTACAATCTCTTCAATATCAGCTATAGAAGGTGCTGTTGGCCCACCATTTAAATGAGAGGCAATGTCAGGGCCAACCATTAATGCATGTTTAGCTGTAATAGCATCACTACCTGGAATAGATGCTCCTCCTATATGCATCATTACTACCATCCCAACCTGTTTAGCCCATTCAACCATCATTGCAATACGCTCCCAGTCATGATATCCACCCAAGCCAACTTCACCCAAATGCAACACTCCTTCACGGTACATATCAAGAAAATCCTGCTTTTGCAATCCTTCTTGCAATAAAAGTCCTCCACCATGTATCTTCATACCTCCTGGCCTATATGCATCCCAGGATTTAGATCCCACTATTGCTAATGCTTTAGTTCCCACCGCTCCTGTAGGTCTACCAGGCATATGAACTTCACCTGCAGATATCATACGAGTAACACCTCCATGCACACTGCTAGCAATAAAATCCACAACCCTCTGTCTCGGTGTGTAATCACCAATTACTGGGTGAACATGAGAATCAATCAATCCAGGACAAACTGTAGCTCCTCTAACATCAATCGCCATATTACATAATGGTAATTCATCAAAAAAGCCAACCTTTTCAATAATTCCATCTCTTACAAGAATAGCATCACCAACCACTATTGGATCATCAAAATCACCACTAACAATCCTACCAATATTTTTTATTAAGAGATTATTCTCCATATTAAAGACCTAACGAATTGCCTTCATTATTTCATTTAAATTAGTAACCTTTCCGTAATGTGTATCTATATCATATAAAGTAATTTCCTGAGCCTGAATACTAGTTGCCATAACTAAGTCACTAGGCACTAACACTCTATAGTTAAGAAAAAAGGCATCATGAACTGTAGATCTAACACATATGTTTGTAACTACTCCAGTTACAATAACTGTATCTATATTGCGCTCCCTCAAATGAAGATCAAGATCGGTCTGAAAAAAACCACTATACCTTCTCTTAGAAATAACTACATCATCAGATGTCGGAAGTAATTCGTCAACAATTTTTGCTCCCCAAGTACCAGTAACGCAATGCACAGCTCTAGTTTCAAATAGGCTATCATCAAGAGCTAAATCCTGATTCAACCAGAATACTGGCATTTTGCTCTCTCTAGCTTTAGTCAACAAAGTTTTGTGTGGCTCATAAAGCACCTTCCCTCCATCCAGTACCATAGCTCCACCATCTTCAAAAAAGTCATTAACCATGTCTACTACTAGTACTGCTGTTCTTTCAGGAATAAAATCAGCTAATTTTATTCTAGAAACCTCGGACTGCTTTTCAGAAAAAGTATTTTTTGAATTCATATCACACCTCAAGTTACAATTGTTTATTCACTTATGAAATACCATCATTACCTACAATATCTTCAATTTCAAGACCACCAACACGAGGATGAGGTCTTCCGCCATTAGTCACTGAGATAACAATCACTATCTCGTCATTGTTAGGGGCATCAGCTATCCGAAATTCAACGGCATCAAAATGTGATCTTACCTTCATAGCATCTTTATAATGCAAAGGAACGTCTATAGAAGTTCCAGGTCCACCTTTCTTTTTAGCCGAAGGTATTATAGCCCTCCCTCCACCAACTGCTTTTCTCAAAGGACCGCCAAGCCTTGGATGCATCAAAGCAGCTGCATGCTCAAGCTCGCCATTCATACCCACAATAACAGCCTTACCATAGCTATGAGGGTCACCATCTAATTCGTCTACAGCTCTTGTTCCCAACAATGCTCCTAATTCTTCACCAATACTAACCAAATCCTCAAGATCGTCTGAAAATCGATTGACGTATGGATTTTTAATCACAGCACCACATGTTACCCTGTGTAATTCTTTATCCAGCGCTCGAAAACCTTCAGAATACACTACTTCCTTAACGATTTGTATCTTTAGCAATTCCATCGATAATTCTCCCATGAGTGATTTGGCTCAAACCCTAACATATTCGTTGCCTTTGAAATATCAATAACACTTTGTTTTTTATTAAATTTCTTATTCCTATTTACAGATGGATAAAATCTGTCAAGCAATACATTAGTATCTATATTCATAAATGTATTACCAGCACTTATAAAAATAGGTTCATGTCCATTAATTTGTGTATATATAGCTAATTCACAAGCTTTAGCTACATCTCTTGTATCAATATAGCTCCAAAGATTCATTGATGCCTCAAATGGATCGTCCCAAAGAGGGACTAATTCCTGTTTAAAAGTCTCTGGAGTATGAATCCAGGGTAATCTAAGGCTTACCACAGACAATTTAGATTCACATCTTCTAATATATCCATCAGCTATTTCCTCGCCCAACATTTTTGACAAAGCATACGAATCTTGCGGGCAATTAGGGTGATCTTCGTCTATAGGAAAATATTTAAATTGGACTGGATTATAAAAAAAAGGTACACCTAAAACAGAAACACTGCTTATGTATATAATTCGACCCACTCCAGTAGTAGCAGCTGTTTCAAAAACATTAAAGGTACTCATAATATTAGTTCTAAACACAGTCCCAGGATCATGATTGGCAGGTCTCGGTATAGCTGCCAAATGAATAATAACATCTATATCTTTAGCAGCATCAAATAAATCTCTCCCATTTTCACAATCAATAATTTTATATTCAGTCACATCTTTAGGTAATGGATTTTTATCTATACTAATAACCTCACATCCAATATCAACTAAATGTCTTACAATAGGGAATCCTGCTAATCCACTTCCTCCAGTAACTAACACTTTCATATATTGGCCTCATCATTGGTCACTGGCTCCATCCAGTTAGGCGGGCCGACATTAGTAACACTAATATGCGACATATTTTGCCCATTTACAGCTCCGTGCCAATGCACTTCACCAGGAGGTATATAAATAGCATCACCTGGATTAGCTATAATATTTTCACCTTCCTTATTTCCAAATCGACATTGACCTTCAACTACGTACAAAATCTGCTCACCAGGATGATCATGCCAATGAGTAATAGATCCATTCAGAAAGTTGACTACAGCCAACTGTACGCCACGATCCCTTTGAGCACTAAATATACGCTCTAAATGAGCTTCTCCAGTTACCTGCTCATTAGCAGACAGTTTCCTATCAGACAATTGTACAAATTTCATACGACCTCCTTTTACAGACTAACAGAATTGTTATATTATATTCTACATTATGTCTTACCTTATACATATAGACATCAAATATTTATCATGGCCATATTTCCTTTACTATTAGTATCAATTTCAGCAATTTTGCATGTAAGCTGGAATATGTTTGCAAAAAATGAACAATCAACAGTGTTTTTTTTACGATTAAATCTTATCGTAACAACCGTTGGTCTAGTACCTTGTCTTATCCTAGAATATATTGAACAACCTATAATATATATAATATGGCCACAATTACTTTTAGCCGGATTAGGGCAAACCCTTTACTATGTAGGTCTAGCAAAAAGCTATAAAGATGGAGATTTTGCCTTAGTATATCCACTTTCGCGTGCGATACCAGTGCTCATTATTGGACTACTAGATGTATATCGCAATAATGCACCATCAACTCTAGGTTGGTCAGCTCTAATATTAATAACTCTTGGCTGTCTACTTGCTCCAATACCATCATGGCGAGATATATCAATCAAAAACTATTGGAACAAGAAAACAGCATGGATATTGATAGCAGCCTTGGGGACAATTTGCTACACGGCTGCAGACAGTTCCGCAGCAAAATTAATCCCCATCGGATTAAGTATATCTACTAGATATCATACACTCTCTCTCACAGTTGGCCTACTACTATATTGGATCACATTATCTATAGTAGAATGCTCTCCAACCGTATCTGCATCACTAAAAACCTGGAGGGTGGCTGCGATATCTACTGTAGCTATGTTTGCATCATACACACTTGTAATATGGGCATACCAAATCACAGATCATAGCAGTTATATAATGGGAGTGCGACAAGTTAGTATAGTTTTAGGTACTATCGCCGCCATTCTCATATTTAACGAAAAGTCTCCTCAAATTAAACTTATTGCAAGCTCACTAATAACATTAGGAGCCCTAATAATTGCCTTATTTCCACAGTAATTCTTAGTAATTATTTTATATCTATCAACAAAGGCTATTTAGACGTATAATATCAACCGCAACCAATATGAAAAATTACCCATTAATCCATATCAAAACAATTATAATTTCTGTATCTGTCATAGTATTAACTAGTTGTGCAGCAAATACTACCTCTACGATAACGCAGAACAGTTCTACATTCACTCAGACATCAAACTCTATTACAAATCAACCCCAAGCCTCACAAACTCCAACCCACCACCCAACTCAAATAGTTGAGAGTTTATCTTTAACAGCATCAACAACTGCCACAAAAAACACAAAAACCGAACTAATACCAACAGTTCAGATAGCTAGTACAGTTCAGCCAGTTAACACAACATCCATAAACCCTACAGACAAACCTCCAGTAATACAAACAATTCCTGACATAAGCTTCTTTGCATCAAACAAATCACAACAGTTCCTTGTAGATTTTGATCATATCATTGCAGGTCATCCACACGTTGGTCAAAGAAGCCCAAGGCCACACAACGACGCACAAGTATACTTTTCAAATTCGGACAATCGATGGCTAGAAGCAATTGATCCATCTGACTATCCACCCATATATGCAGTTGCTAATGGTATAGTACAACTGTCTGATCCACCGAACTATCATTACTACAATGTAATTGATCATTCAGAATACGATCCACCATGGTGGCATGTTGGATACACAATAGCAATAAGAGTAGCAACTTACCAAAACCACAACATAAATTTCTTGTACAGTATGGAGCCCTACATAACTCTACATAATAAACCAATGGATTTTTATAAAGATTTCATATTAGTAGAAGACAACCAATGGGTAAACGAAGGAGACATAATAGGATACATGTACGTCCCTCCTTTTTCAGAAAGACTTAGTGGTCCCAAGTCATCCCACATAGCCTTCGGCTTACTAAAAGACAAAGGTGGGACATGGGACGTTTATGCTCCAGCAATTTTTTCTGAGCAAATTGTTGAGCAATTTGCTAACATATACAGAAATCCAACTGAAGGATGGAATAGCACCAGCTATGGATACGACTGGAACCGTGGCAGAGGCTTACCAACAGGAATGGGATGGATGATAACTGGTTCTGAAAATCCTTTCGGCGATCACCCTCTTGATGTATTAATGTACGATGGCATCATTGACAAGACATTACCAGGAGCAGCCCAAATCAATAGCTTATCCCTAGGATTTAGTGAGCAAGACATCTTGTACAGCAAAGAAGGTCACGGTAATTTCACATCAAACGCAATAACAATAACAACAGACTGGAAAGCAATAGTTGCCAGCATAGGAGGCCCAACAACTTTCAATATAATATTTCACGAAAATTCTGGACAGATACGTAAAACACAAATGTTTTCAACAAGGCCTCAGCAAAACTATGCCATGTCAATTAGTCCGAAGATCAATCCAGGGCAAGTGTCATTTGAAATTTTAGATGAATCTAATTGGGGATGGGCAATTGCATTAGCTCCAGCGAATTCCCCAATAGATATGCCAGGAACTTTAATTCCAGAAGGTTATTGTCCTCCAGGTTGCCCACCTTCCCCAAAGTAATTGCGAGCTAATCAAATCTATCAATTACTATAACACCAGCTGATTTATCATTATAAGTATCCATCATAGGAAGATGATAACCTACTTCGTCAATAGAAATAGTAGCAGCCACAATATTATGAAGAACACCTTCTTGACTCTTAATTACATCAAATATTTCAGCAAATTTTGAAGCCTGAATCCCATGACTCCCAATTAGCTCTAGCTCCTTACTAACCACCAGATCTAATGGAACAACCTGATTCTTTTCCTCATTTGAGAACAGTCCCACTTGAACATGTTTGCCAGATTTCCTCAACGATCTAATTGAATCAACTAGGACTCTTCTATTACCAACAGCGTCGATAGACAAATGGGTACCACCATTACTAAGCTCTATTATAGCCTCAGCTACATCCACTTCTAATGTTGCATTAATAACATTATGTGCCCCTAACGATCTCGCAACATTTAGTTTAGTATCATCGATATCAATCGCAATAATATTTGCTCCAGCAAAAGCAGCAACCACAACGGCCGAGAGACCCACTCCTCCACACCCGTATATTGAAATCCACTCACCCTGTCTAATTTTTCCTTGACTCATAACAGCACGGTAAGCTGTCGTAAACCTGCACCCCAAAGTAGCAGCAGATACAAAATCAATTCCATCTGGTAACCTAACCACATTTGTATCAGCATGAAACACTTCGACATAATTGGCAAATGATCCCCAGTGGGTAAATCCAGGCTGAGTTTGATTGTCACATATGTGATGCATACCTAAACAGCACTGTTCACACTCGCCACAACCACAAACAAAAGGAACTGTAACTCTATCTCCCACGTGAATATTTTTCACACTTTTACCAACCTCCACAATAACGCCAGAAAACTCATGTCCGGGAATGTGGGGAAAACAACATATGTCAGCATCGTGCCCTTGCCAGCCATGCCAATCACTTTTACATAGACCAGTAGCTTTTACCTCAATTACAGCACCATCAACACTGGGTTTAGGATCTGGAACTTCAACAACAGTCAAAGGACCTTTAAACTTATCGTACTGAATAGCTTTCATATAATGTTCCTATAACATATACTATTATTTCAATAGCCCCCTAATCTTATTCAAAATTTCCCCCTTATAGCCATGTCTTCCTATCATATTTTTTGAAAAAATATTCTCACCATTAACTCCAACTTCAAATTCTCTATCACATGCTGGAATAAGTAAAACATACTCTATGTCATACAAAAATTCTTCAAGTATCTCAGCTACTAAACTAGTAGCCTTATTACGATTTCAAAATAAAATCTCAACAGTAAATTTCATTGATTTAGTATACATCAAATAAATAAAATCTCCAGCAATTCATGCTACTATCAAATATTACTAACATCAAATATAATTATCCTGAACAATTTGCACAATTCATAGCAGATATAAATTTGTCTAAAAACAAAAACATTCGTTAATAATACAGAGATTATAAAATGCTAATATACAAACACACTCAAAAAAGTTTCCTGCTAGGAACATTTCTACTATTTATAACCATTTCTGGATGCCTAACATATCTACAACAAAAACAACCTGCATCTAACCAAATTTCATTACTAATTGGAATAACAATTTTAACGGCCTGCACAGTCACATTTTACTCATTAACAGTTACTATCAATGGCAATACTCTAAAGCTATATTATGGTATAGGATTAATTCAGAAATCATTTGATACATCGCAAATCATAGATCTAAATATAGTAAAAAATAAATGGTATTATGGTTGGGGTATTAGACGAACACCTCACGGTTGGTTGTACAACATATCCGGTCTGGATGCAGTTGAATTAACACTTACAAATGGAAATTCATACCGTATAGGAACGGATCAACCAAAACAATTGATAGAAAGTCTACAAAAATCAAGAGAAACTAGTGGCTAACCAATATCTAGGCATAATCTACAACATGTACTACTTCAAACTCTAAAACATTCGCTAACAATCAAATGAAACTAAGCAGCAATCTCGTAGGACTATTCTCATGGATTGTACTATTACTATTTCTTATATACCTATTACTAACACCTACAACTCATGCAGGATTCCTATTTGCCCCAACATTTACAGAACATACTGTAGCAGGAGGTTATAATGGAGCAGCTGATATTTTTGCCATAGACCTAGATGGCGACAATGATATTGACATTCTGGGAGCAGCAAATATAGCCGATGATATTACTTGGTGGGAAAATGATGGATCTCAAGATTTTACCAAGAGAACAATTGCCGGAAACTTCAATGGTGCACGTGCGGTACATGCTGCTGACATTGATGCTGATGGAGACCTGGATGTTCTTGGCGCTGCAGAAACAGCTCAAGATATAACCTGGTGGGAAAATGATGGTACACCGTCAGATGGTGGATGGACAGAACACACAATAGCAGGTGGATTCAACGGAGCAGTCCAAATAATTGGTACAGACCTAGATGGTGACACAGACATTGATGTACTAGGTCTTGCTTGGGGACCTACTCATGATATTGCCTGGTGGGAAAACGATGGTACACCGGCAAATGGAGGCTGGACTAAACGAACTATAGACAACAACTTTAGAGATGCTCCGGGCTTATACGCAACCGACTTAGATGGTGATGGAGACATAGATGTTCTTGGGGCAGCACCATCACCCAACGACATTAAATGGTGGGAAAATGATGGTACACCAGCAGATGGGGGATGGAATGAACAATGTATAGATTGTGGATTTAATGGAGTCAAAGCTGTATACGCTACTGATATAGATGGAGATGGTGATGTAGACGTATTAGGAGCGGCGCAAAGCATAAATGATATTGCATGGTTTGAAAACGATGGAGACGAAAACTTTTCTAAAAATATTATTGATGGAAACTTCAACGGCGCCCGTGACGTTTATGCATCAGATTTCGATATGGATGGAGATATAGATGTTTTAGGAGCAGGAATTGGTGGGAATGATATAGCTTGGTGGGAAAATGACGGTTCTGAAAATTTTACCAAAAGAAATGTTGATACCAATTTTAGTCAGGCCATCGCTGTATATGCATCAGATGTAGATGGCGACAACGATAAGGACATATTAGGAGCAGCATACGTGGACGACGACATAACTTGGTGGGAAAATAGTCACAATCCTACCGCAACCCCTACAATAACTAATACAGCTACTATTACAAACACTCCTACTAACACAAGCTCTCCCACCTACACATCACAACCTAATACAGCTACAAGCAAACCACCTACCTACACACCGACTTATACGCCTACTCACACACCAACTTTCACACCGACTTATACGCCAACCTTCACACCGACTTATACGCCTACTTTCACGCCAACTTTCACACCGACTTATACGCCAACTTTCACGCCAACTTTCACACCGACTTATACGCCAACTTTCACGCCAACTCTCACGCCGACTTATCTAAATTTAATTATTATTCAATCATCAACTAATCCACCAAACCCCAACAACAATCAACAAAATCATTCAACCCAAACACCCACACAAACTCATTTGTCAGTCAACAAAACGCCAACCACCATATCCTTGCTCCCAGCACCAGGATTAAAAATAAATACTTCAACTCCTACAATCAGTATAGCAACCAACCCTATAGTAGGGCCAACATCAACAAAAGTATTATCTACTCCTCCAGCTGGAGCTACTGCAATACTTCCCAGCATCACTATAAATTGGAGAATGTTAGAAGATGCGATACGAGAGCCAATAGAAAC
Organism: Anaerolineales bacterium UBA832; assembly: GCA_002296125.1. GTDB lineage: Bacteria > Chloroflexota > Anaerolineae > Anaerolineales > UBA11657 > UBA11657. The sequence continues at coordinate 17,795 of DBHI01000018.1, forward strand.
CACATTTTCAAACATTAGCCGGACTGTCAACAGAACTAGGAATAGATACTACCCACCGATCAAAGATAACAGTACCCCCAAAGAACCTGTAAAATATCCACAAAATAAAATCTATGCAAATCCGGCAAATAGTTACAACCCAAACATAATAACGCCAACATTAATAATACTACTCATAACACCACTTGTATTATCTGTACTATACGCAAAACTTCTGTATAAACAGGACTTAAAAAATACATGGTTCAGATACTTGTTAACACAACTAGTATTTATAGGAAGCACACTCCTTATTTTATCAATAATTTTCATCACTGCGCCATACCTAATCGCCCTAGTATCACAAATTACTATTAATGTACTTGTTACCCTATTAGTTTTGGAAGACATACTTTTATACTTCTATGCAACTAATCAAAATAGATCTAACAATAAAAACGATAAGTAAACCAAGATACATAAAATACTTGTTTACCAACAAGACTAATAACAACCTCTTTTATCTAGACAAGAACAGTATTGAGCCAACACCAAGACCTATACCAATGACCTTAGTCGTAGTAATCGGCTCGTTATAAAATACAAAAGACAACCCTACAGACACCACCACACCTAAGCTTACAACGGGAAACAATATACTACCTTGACCTCCCCGCGCAAAAGCAATCAAGCTAGATATAGTAGCAACCCCTGCAAACAAACCACTTATCAAACCAATTCCAATAGTTTTACCAGTAATTTCAAACGGTTGTCTTTCAATAAAATGTATAACAACCGCAAACACAACAAATGAGATAGCTTGTACTATCATATAACTCGGACTATATACCTGATTTTCCCCAGCAACCTTAGAAAAAAATGCAGTAATTCCTCCACAGAAAAGCGCAACTACAGCAAGTATAAAATTTGTATCCATAACTATTATCTCCTAACCCCTCATACCAAAATTTATCACTACATAATACATCAATTATCTATTTAATCTTAAACTATCATTTCAAACAACATAACCCTTAATTTGCCGAAAGGTAGATTCTCCTATAAAATCAAATATCAAAACCAATATTAACACAAGGATCATTATGACATACGAAAAACAATCTATCCAGATTGAAATCCACAACAAGCAATACGACTGGCTTTTAGAAATGGTTCAGCATCACTCAATTGATGATATCGGAAAGGCTATTAGAATACTCATTGACTACGCAACAACTGATGGGGACTCAGACGAAATTTTTGGTTACACACGATGTAACCACTGCTAAAGAGGATATCACAAATGGTTACACCAACACTAATAATGGGTATTATAGCCTTACTAATGTTATTTTTTGGATATCAGCAAGGTAACAACCAACATATAGAAGGACTAAAAGTTACATTAGTAATGATAAAGCAAATGATGCCTCTTCTCGTATTGGCATTAGTAATTGCAGGTATGGCACAGGTACTCTCTTCTCAGCAGCAAGAATTCATCGACAAATGGCTTGGTCCAGAATCAGGAATGCGCGGAATACTAATTGCTTCAGCAGCTGGTACACTTACACCCGGAGGCCCAGTAGTTACTGTACCTATACTGGCAGGTCTACTTAGGTCAGGCAGCAGTGTTGGAGTGGCAGTTGCATATTTAACCGGTTGGGGTGCATGGTCACTAGCGCGACTACCTTTAGAAATTGCAATACTAGGATGGAAATTTACCGTAATTAGAGTATTGAGCGTATGTTTACTCCCTCCTCTCGCAGGATTAATTGCCCAAACCTTTTTTGCAAAAACACTTTAAGTAACGCGTTCACAAATTAGACAAAATGAAAGCATACATTATTTGGTTTACTTTAATAGTTGCTTGGAACTTTGGATTCCCCAATATGTCACCATTGTCAGACACCCTAGCTGCAATTATATTATCTGCAATACACACACTAATTAAAAGATACATTCAACGTAATTAATTCAATCAGGAGAACCACATGTATATAATAGCCCCAATAATTACAGTAGTTGGAGCAGTAGCTTACCATTATTTTATTCGAAAAATACCAACGTCTCAAAACCCTTTCAATGCAATATTTGTAATCTACTGTATTGTTGTAGGAATAAGCTTGCTAATTTATCCATTTATTAATAAAAATGTTATCCTTATCAAACAAATCACAAACATCAGCACTAACCACATATACGTAGCCATCTCACTACTACTTCTTGAAACAGGTTTTCTATTAATGTATAGAAATGGATGGAGTATTAGCACTGGGAATCTAACTACTAGTATACTAATAAATCTCTCATTGCTAGCAATAGGTTATCTATACCTAGGAGATAAACTAAGCACAACAAATATAATAGGAATTATCATATGTATTGCGGGAGTAGGAATGATGACATTTAAAGGATAGTCCTATAGATACACCTAGTCTAATAATACTAACAAATTAACTCAAGAAGATAATACAATTATAGAACTAATACCTAGACCTAGACCCAAAACCTTTGTAGATGTTATAGGCTCATTAAAAACTATAATAGCCAACGCCACTGATATTATCATCCCAAGTCTAGATACAGGAAAGATTACACTACCTGCTCCACCCATACTAAACGCAAGTATCAATGCATATACTGCTATTCCAGCTAGCAAACCTGCTAATACTGCATAACGTATACTCTCATAAGACAAATTGAATGACTTACGCTCTACAAAATGCAACAAAACACCTACAAAAGCAAAAACGATTCCTTCAACAATCATATAACTCGGAGCATAAACTTGCTTAGCTCCAACTATCTGCCACACAAAGCTACCAACCCCAAATGCAAACAAGCTTACAACTGCTAATACTACAGAAACATTCATAATTCACCTAGTAATAACTTATTGCTTTAGCATACCATACAAATAATTTGTTTTATTCCTAAAATAAACAAGTGTTGGCAGACCAATAATTTAACATACAACTCTTCACACAAAACTATCTTTGTGCGATAATTTATAATTATTTATATAAAAACAATAAAAAATAGGAGTCATAATTATTACTACAATAGGTGTACCAACAGAAACTAAAGACAATGAATACAGAGTAGGCTTAACTCCTGGAGCAGCCGAAACCCTCGTCCAGTATGGTCACAAATTAGTTGTACAATCGGAAGCCGGACAAGGGAGTGGATTTTCAAACGATGAATACATTAATGCTGGAGCCACAATAGAGAAAAATGCGTCTGATGTATTTAACAAAGCAGATATAATTATTAAAGTTAAAGAGCCTAATATTACTGAATGTGAGATGCTTAGCGAAAATCAAATAATTTACACGTATCTACATCTTGCATCTGACAAAAAACTCACTAAAGCACTCTTATCAAAAAACGTTATTGCTATAGCATATGAAACAGTAGAAGAATCTGACGGATCACTTCCTCTTTTAACTCCAATGAGTGAAGTAGCTGGAAGGATGTCTGTTCAAATAGCTTCACATTACCTTGAATCAGCACAAGGTGGTCGAGGGAAATTGCTAGGCGGAGTACCCGGAGTACGACCTGCAAACATTTCTATTGTCGGCGGTGGAACCGTAGGTATCAATGCGGCTAAAATAGCTCTTGGCATGGGAGCCAATGTCACAATAATAGATATAAATCCAGCTCGCCTACGCTATCTAGATGATGTCCTACATGGAAATATAAATACTTTAACTGCTAATAGGCATAATATAGCTAACGCTGTACGTTCATCAGATGTAATTATAGGTGCTGTACTTATACCAGGAGCATTGGCACCAAAACTAGTTACAAACCAGATGGTAGCTAGCATGAAATCTGGCTCAGTAATTGTAGACGTAGCAATTGACCAGGGAGGATGTATAGAAACAATTAAGCCTACATCTCACAGTGATCCAATCTATGTAATTGACGGAGTAATACATTATGGAGTTACAAATATACCAGGTGCAGTTCCCAGGACTTCAACCTATGCGCTAACTAACGCCACACTACCAACCATCGTTGACTTAGCTAATAATGATTTAACCAAGTTGCTATCTACCCATAAAGGTCTTGCAAAAGGTGTTAACTTATACAAAGGCAAAATAACCTGCAAGCCAGTAGCTGATACATTTAGTCTGAGTTATACACCCCTCGATAAGCTAATATAATTGAAATACAAGCAAATACATACATCACAACTAGATAAAAACAATTTATACCTAAAAATGAAATCAAATGCCGAGTCATCCCATTTATCAAAACGCGCAAGTAGGATATCTGGTTTGGGTGCAATTCATGCACTAAACAAGGCTAAACAACTTGAACAGGAAGGCTATGACATTATACATTTAGAAGCAGGTGAACTAGATCACGATACCCCTCAACACATTATTCAATCAGCAAAAAGATCACTATATGATGGTAAAACACGATACACTTCCACTCAAGGTACACTTACACTACGAGAATCTGTTGCATGTCATATATATTCTAGTAGAAATGTGTCTTGCTCCCCAAGCGATGTAATCATTACTCCAGGAGTAAAGTCTGGAATCTTCTTTACAATACTAGCCATAATTGATCCAGGAGATGAAGTGATAATTCAGGATCCATCGTTTCCTTCATACTCTGCAATTACCTCGCTTGCTGAAGGAAAACCAATAATGTGGTCTCAGTCTCCAGCATCAGGCTATAATTATGATATTGACAAACTCTCATCGTTAATCAACCCAAAAACCAAACTAATTATTCTCAATGATCCAGCTAATCCTACAGGCAATATAATGAAAAAGTCTACCATAGAATCAATTGCAGAACTAGCAATAAAGAACGATTTATGGGTACTAACAGACGAAATATATTCACAATTATATTTTGATGGAGTAGTACCATATTCTATACTATCGGTACCTAGTATGAAAGATCGCACTATCCTTCTAGATGGATTCTCCAAAACATACGCAATGACAGGATGGCGACTTGGATATGGAATATACCCACAAAGATTGATAGAACCTGTATGTTCACTTATGTTGAATAATCACTCATGTATACCTGAATTCATCCAAGATGCAGGAATAGCAGCACTTAATGGTCCCCAACATTTTGTAGAACAACTACGCACAGAACTATCAAATAGAAGAATGCTAGTATGCGAAACAATCACAAAAGCTAGAAACCTATCATGCCATACTCCTTCCGGAGCATTGTATGTAATGATAGACATTTCCAAAACACATTCACCAGAAGCAATAAGTTTTACAGAAGGACTGCTGTCTAGCGGAGTATCCCTTCTGCCTGGCACAATGATAAGTGAGAATTGCACATCACAAGTCAGATTAGCATATACTGTTGCCAAACCAATACTCAGTACTGCTCTACAACGAATTGAATCATTCGTAAACTAAAACACACTTACCAAATAAATTCTTTTACACTGATTTAATAAATGAAAGAAGTATTTCCAACATTTTAGGTGCAATAATTTCGCCTACTCTTAATACCTCCTCAATGGATGTTTCTGCACTACCGCTCAAGTCAGCAACATTTGTAATACCTGACATACCCAAGATCTTCATACCAACATGGCGAGCCACTAAAACTTCAGTAACAGTTGACATACCTACTGCGTCAGCTCCTATAATTTTCAAAAATTTATATTCAGCTGGAGTCTCAAGGTTAGGTCCTCCAATACCAGCATAAATACCTTCACGCACCACTATCCCCAAACTCTTACAGATTGCGTGACAATTATTACGCATATGAGCATCAAAAGCATTACTCATATTAAGAAATCTTGAACCCGATTCTTCATCTAATGTACCATTCAGTGGATTTACTCCAGACATTCCTAGATAGTTTATCTGATCTGCTATCAACATAATATCACCAGCCTCAAAATCATCATTTAGACCACCAGACGCATTAGTAATTATAAGTAGATCTACCCCAAGTAATCGCATAACCTTAATTGGAAAAGAAATATCAGCAGTAGAGTACCCCTCATAATAATGAATTCTTCCTTGCATAACTATTACAGATTTACCTTTAAGTTCACCAATAACAAGTCGACCAGCATGACCTTCAACTGTAGAGACTGGCCATCCTGGTAAAGAATCATACGGAAATATATCGACTGATTTCATAAAATCCGCTATACCCCCAAGACCTGTACCCAACACTACACCAATTTTTGGTCGATATGCAGTTTTATTCTTTATAATTTCTACAACATTTTGATAGCTACTCACAACTATATCTCCTTACCCAATTTGATTTAATAAAGCATTTCACAAAACCATCTAAAAACTCATATATTGCGAACAATATTTAATATCGATGCTACTACATTTAAACACTAGTGTATACTATTACCATGAAATACGTAGTCATCAAGACAATCTGAATCTATTTAGATCTGCAAAGAGTGTTTTTTATGAACAATACAATCAAGGATGTTATCCAACCCACAAAAGCATTCTACATTCAAACATCAATCTTATATGTAAAAACAGTTGTAATAGCCTTCTCACTAATACTTATTCAATCCGGATGCACTTCTCAGTCATCACAATCATCTCGCAATACAGCCACCATGGACTCACTACAACCACTTGAACAAAATAATTTAATGCCTACAACATCCATTCCGACTGAATCCCCTAACAAAATGAAAACACTCACTCCTACAGCAAAAAACTCTAACTTTAGAGTAACTAATACACCAAAGTCAACCCACACTAATATACAAACTAATAATACATTTAACGGCCTTCCATGTGTCACAAGTCCAAACCTCAATCTGGAGTTTTCCAATTTAGTTGTTGAAAATAAACAGATCAAACACACTGCACCTCCTGGCTCAGTAAATAGCGGGATGCTAAAACGACACGCTTATTTTTTTGTGGGATCTGGGATGCCAGTCACAGCATGGAACGGATACCCACAATCAGTACCGGTCTTTGCCCCAACTGACTCATGGTTAAGACAAGTCCAAGTGTATGAACAATCAGTCATAGGAAATACTGTGCTTGAGTACGAATTAGTACTGGAAGCTAGCTGCAACATCTGGTACAGACTAGGACATCTTGGTCCCGTTTCAGATAAAATTAAGGATTTATCAATAGGCTACAACTACATTACCGAACCGATATTTTTTGAATCTGGAGAAATAATTTCTTACTGGTCAGGAATAAATCCAGGGGGAAATATTGATTTTGGAGTATATAATACATCCACAATTAATACATTTACCAACCAAGACAGATACACAGATGGTCTTAATGATCATCAACTATACGAAGACTGCCCCTTCAACTACTTTGATAAGAAAATTCAACAACAGTTCTATCAGAAATTATCAGAAGAAATAACGTTATTGCCTGTCACAACTACAGAATGTAGAAAGTCCTCCGACCAAGATATTGCTGGGTCCATCTCCGGTGAATGGTTTGAACAAAACAGCATTACACCCACTGTATCAATAGGATCATCACTCCTAGGATCTGCTCGCTTTACAACTAGAGATTTAGAAGTCAGTATAGACCCCGAAAACATAACTTATGTTCATCCATCAAAAGTGACCTCAAATCACTGCTATTATAGTGATAACACAAATATTTACGTAGATCTAGATCTTATTGATCCATTAACATTAATTGTTTCTTATGGGGAAGGCACATGCTCTGCTAAAAAGTCAGCTACCAATTTACAGCTAAACAAATAGAGGTAATGACATCAAAATAATTTATTGTAGATTGCGTTAGAGTCTCAATATCTACATCAAGCTATTTCACGTAAGTCCTTCTTCTTCATAGAACTATTTATAAGAATAGATCCTAAAGTTCCAGTAACTAAACATACTACCCAAAGTGGTCGTGTTGTCGCTCCTTCTGATTCCATTAAAATCCCAGCTAGAAATAATCCTATGGACGGACCCAAACCATACAAACTTGCTAAATACAAAGATTGACCAGAGGCTCGCAATGATTCAGATACAATATTATCTACATATATTACTCCGACAGACAATAAAGCACTCATAGCGATACCATGTAAAACTTGTACGGGGAATGCTATATATGGATCAGTAACATAAATATTAAAAATCCATCTAATTGGAAGGACTGATACACCAATAACAAAAACATTACGAATCCCCCATCGAGCAATAAACCATTCAGCAAACCTCATTAATGGTATCTCCGGCAATGCAGTTAATGCTACAGCAGCTCCCACTATCCATGCAGCAGAATTGATTTCATCCATATAAATAGCTAAATACTGATCAGATGCACCTAAGGTAATTCCTATAAAAATAATACCAATTAAAAATAGTCGAAGATCACTATTTTTAATCACTAATCCAGCTCCTTGCATAATATCTACATCGCTATATACCCTCCTTTCAGGTAACATAAATGACATAAATCCAAGTATGAGACAACATCCAGAAAAAATATAAATGGCTATGTCTAAATCACCTTCAAACAGTAAGGCTCCCGAAGCAAAAGTAGCAACAATATATCCCGCTGATCCCCATAAACGCAAGCTGCCAAATTCCTCTTTTTTGCCATTCTCTTCCAAATAGGATAAAGCAAGTGCAGCAACATTTGCATGTAGTGGTGCTCTCATAATAGAGTAACCAATTACCACTAAAACCAAGTAGTTAAAATTATCTACAATCAAGTACCCCAAAATGATAACAGCTGTTGAGAAGCAGCTAATAGTTATCAGGCGCTTAGTCAACATATACCTATCGCTGACTATGCCCCACAATGGTTGAGCAACAAAACCAACAAATGATATAAGACCCACCAGGAATCCGGCCTGCAAATTACTAAACCCATTCCTCAAAAAGAACATAGCAACATACGGGGCAAGAAATCCAACTCCTATAAATTTGACAATATAAAATAATGTAAACCAAATTCTCATAATATTCCAACCAATACATACTGCTACATAGCTGTCAGGCACATATCAAATTGCACAACAAATTCTGACAACAAAGAACTACAAAACAAAAAAATTATATCTTTATAATATTTGTGAAAGAAACAATTTAGTCCTATCGTTCTGGGGATCAGTAAATATTTGTTCAGGGGTACCATGCTCAACTACCAACCCATCATCAAAAAAAACCATCCTATCACACACCTCTCGAGCAAAACCCATCTCATGAGTAACCACCAACATTGTCATACCACTATCTGCCAACTCAGTCATTACATCAAGCACTTCTTTGATCATTTCAGGATCTAAAGCTGA
>DBHI01000018.1:27361-38779 GCA_002296125.1 Anaerolineales bacterium UBA832
TAAAGCTGAAGTAGGTTCATCAAACAGCATAATCTTTGGTCTCATAGCTAAAGCGCGAGCAATAGCCACTCTTTGTTGTTGTCCACCAGACAACTGATCAGGAAACTTGTCAGCCTGCTCTGGAATACCCACTCTATTAAGCAAACCAACAGCTATATCATAAGCAATATCTTTAGATAGCCTTTTCACCTGAATTGGAGATAGTGTAATATTGTCAATAACAGACAAGTGCGGAAAAAGGTTAAAAGACTGAAATACCATTCCTATTTCACTTCGTACTGATGCCATATCCTTATGGTCTTCATTAATAACGACCCCATCAACTACAATTTCTCCTCTTTCGTAAGTTTCCAACATATTAATTAACCTAATAAATGTCGACTTTCCAGATCCTGACGGACCAAAAACTACTAACTTTTCTCCTTTTAGTACCTCTATATTTATACCACGCAGAGCATGAAAATCACCAAACCACTTATGAACATCTTTTGCAATAATAATTGGATTTAAATCATCTATTTTGGACATACTAATCCTTACTCGCAGCTAAAGGATCAAAAAAATCAATAACTCCAGCATTGATATCGTCATCAGTGCTACCAGAGTCATCATCAATTATTTCTGAAAGGTCTACTTCAAGCCAATCACTATCACAATTTTCCTCATCACTAATAGATAAATCTCCATCCATTAATCTAACCTCTCGAGAATTTATATTTTTATATTTCATTAGAAGTCTCAAGCATTAACATATATTTAAATTTAGTTAGTTAATAAATTACATAACATATCAACCTAACGAATATTTCCTTAATCTTGAATAACCCAAAAAGGAACAAACAGCTATAAGTACAATATTTGTCGGTATGTTTTGTAATTCACCACGCTGCAAATGATACAAAGCAGCTCCAAGCATCAGTAAAGCAAGACCAAACGCAGCTAAAGGAGTTAGTCTTGCTTGAATCTTAAGCAACCCTGGTACTATTAAACCAATACCACCTAAAATTTCTGCAGCGCCTGAAAAGTAATGTAACTCTGTAGACAATTCATACATCCAACCCATTGCATCAGGTAAATTTATAGGAATATTAAAGTGCATATACCCAATTCCGACAAAATAAACACCTAATACAATCTGTAATACCCATAATAAAATATTCATAATAAAGACTTTCCTCCTCAAAATAAAACATACACTCATCCATTTACATAATATACTATCTTACCATTAATAAATGGTGACTATTAGATAAATCACATGTTTTTATTTATATTTTGTTATTATTTTATTAAATCACTCAAAACATCTATCCATCTATCGTCGTCATTCATGCATGGTATTAAATCGCACCGTTCACCACCATTTTCTAAAAATATCTCCTTTCCAGCAATAGCTATCTCTTCTAAAGTTTCTAAATTATCAGAGACAAAAGCCGGGCACACTATAGCTAATCGCCTTATTCCAGATTTAGCTAACCTTTTGATTTCAAGATCTGTAAATGGTTCAAGCCATGGATCGGACAACAAACGGGACTGAAAACTTACACTATACCTAGATTCTTGCAAATGCAACTTTTTTGCAACCAATTTAGTTGTCTCATAAACTTGATGCCTGTAGCAGTAATTATGCGCTACAGATTCAACATTACAACAATCCTGATGAAAATAACAATGCTTTCCTGTAGGATCACATTTTCTCAAATGTCTAACAGGCAATCCATGATAGCTAAACAACAAATATTCATAATTATTACTCCAGGAAGATTCTATACTGCAAGATAAAGCATTAATATACTTTTCATTACTATAAAAAGGTTTTTCAATATGTATTCTAACATCCCAATCAATTTCATTTATAACCTCTTTAATCCTATCAGATACTGTCTTTGTAGTTGACATAGCATAATGAGGGTACAAAGGAACAACATGCAAAGTATCCACATGATTATGTGTCATTCTTATAGTCTGAATAGTACTACCTATAGATGGATCTCCATATCTCATAGATATATATATAGGAATAGTGCTAATATTACGCATCTTATTTTGCACATCGCCACTAATACTAATCAATGGCGATCCATTTTCTGTCCATATGGATTTGTAAGCTTCTGAAGTACGTTTAGGTCTAAATCTTAGGATAATAAACTTTACCAGCAACCATCTAATTATTTTGGGATAATCTAAAACATATTTATCCATCAAAAACTCATCTAAATATTCCCTAACACTCTTAACGTCGCAATTCCTAGGAGACCCTAAGTTTACAAGCAACGCAACTTTCTTCACCATCAACAATCCTCCAAAATAGGTTCACATAATTTATACAAATTATAAAACTATGTGAATTAATATGCCAATCATCTAGAGTGTTACATTATAATAACCCACAACTATAAAAATAGATTACGTATGAAGCCAACACTAATTATACTGCCACAGTCATACAAAATAAGCAGACTAAGTCCGAGCCAACAAATACCATTTCACTTACTAGACCATAGCCTAATCTCAATAACGCGGTCTAAAAATGAAATATCAATAATTTGTGAATCCTCAATACCAATCATTTCTGAAAAATCTAGTGACAACTGGGCCTGCATTAAACTAGAAGGCCAATTAGATCTATCTTTGATCGGTGTCCTGTCCAAGATATTAAATATAATTGCAAATGAGCAAGTCAGCATACTGACTACTTCGACATACAATACAGACTACATATTTGTAAAATCTAAGGAGCTTGCAAAAGTCAAACTGTCACTACTTGAATCAGGATACACATTCAAGTAAATACTAGTTCCTATGAACCAGGAATACTGTATATAACTTGTGTTTGCAATACCCTATCAATCTCTTTAGGCTATATTAATACTATAACGCTAGTATTGATCATACCAGTACTATTACTAAATAAAGACAATGAAGTAACAGATAGATTGTCTGCATGTCAGCAATCAAATAAAAACCATTCTCTCCAAAAGCAAAATAATACGACTCCAAAGTACCACCAAGTTCACTAACAGAATTAACCACTACTTTCCTTCTCTTAACCCCATCGTCCTTAAGTAAACTAGTCAATCCTTCATTTGTATACGAACCTTGTACCATATATTTAGCCATTGTATTTTCCTTGAACAATTAAATTACTACATATGAATATAACTTATAAACAATTTTGGTAACAACAGTCACATATACTAATATCAATATTTACTATATAATTCGCCTAATGCTGTATGTAACACAATAAAATATTCGATAACACCTAAATACATAGAAATCAAAATGGGAAAGATTATTTACGGAGACAATCTCCCAATACTACAACAATGGCAAGAAAACACTATTGACCTCATATATATAGACCCACCTTTCAACACTGGTAAGCGACAAGAAAAACATACTACAAAAACATCAATTGATCCAAAAAAAGGTGATAGAACGGGTTTTAAAGGAAAAAGATATAAAACGGTTCATATAGAGACAACTGGCTACAACGATAAGTTTGATAATTTCATTGATTTCATATCTTCTCGCGCAAATGAAGCCTACAGAATACTAAAAGACAATGGTTCATTATTTTTCCATATAGATTACCGCGAAGCGCATTACTGCAAAGTATTATTAGACGAGATATTTGGCAGGAACTCATTTATCAATGAAATTATATGGGCATACGACTATGGAGGCCGCACCAAATCAAGATGGCCTGCAAAACATGACACTATCTTATGGTATGCTAAAAACCATAAATCCTACACTTTTAATTATGAAGAAATGGATCGCATACCATATATGGCACCAGGTCTAGTAGGCACTAAAAAAGCAAATAAAGGAAAAACCCCTACTGATGTTTGGTGGCACACAATTGTTAGCCCTACTGGTAAAGAAAAAACAGGATACGCTACTCAGAAACCACTAGGAATAATTAAAAGAATTATTAAAATACACTCCAACCCCAATGATACAGTAATGGACTTCTTTGCCGGAAGTGGAACTACTGGAGAAGCATCCGCCTTATTAAATAGAAACTATATACTAATAGATAACAATCCAGAAGCCTTATTGATTATGAAAAAACGACTTCAAAACTATAACCCCACAATAATAAACAGCGAAGATACAAATACTCTTCCATCAATCAGATAAAACATAATATAGATACACTAAAATAGTTATAATTTAAATTTTTGAGTGCATATATGCTATAGCAATAAGTAGAGCTTGAAAAGGCAGCCTTAGCCAAGCAATAAATGCAGTAATACCTAATGCCTCCCCATTGGTACTAGCCAAATAGATATTAGCAGGAAATACTGCTAGCAACAATAAAATCAAGCCGAAGCCAGCATACTTCCTTAATTTCCTAACTAATAACATAACACCAAATAGTACTTCAAAAACACCACTAATATAAACTAACTCCAAATGATATGGGATATATGGAGGCATAATCCTTATATACCATTCCGGACTCGCAAAATGATCGATCCCAATTCTCACATAAAAAACCGTCATTACAATTATACTAGAACGTTTCAGATATTTAATAATCATAAGATATAATACTCCAACAATGAGACGATACATATTATAGACTAAGACAAAACATTCCATTACTATAAACTATGAAACGAATATACGATCAGCAAATTGAGCAGTTCGCAAAAAACATACCTTCTGTAGATACTTCCGATGTATTTAAAGCCAGACGTCAAATAAATAAGATCAACGAAACACTAAGCCAATATGCTAATGAGAGACCAGCACGAGATTCAGTACAAGAAATTGATTTACAAATACCAAGTAAATTTGATGGCCACACAATTAAGATTCGTATATATAAACCCAATAATGCACCTAATAATTCACCTGTATATCTAAACTTTCATGGAGGTGGTTTTATACTTGGAAGTCTAGATTCTGATCATGCCCGCACACTTGAGATATCCCATCAATGCAACATCATTGGGGTAACTGTAGACTATAGATTAGCACCAGAACATCCGTACCCATCAGCATTGCAAGATTGCTACAGCGCTTTGCTATGGCTATCAGATAAAGCTAGTAACTTAGATATTGACAGCACAAAAATTATAGTAGGAGGGCCAAGCGCAGGCGGAAACCTTGCAGCTGCAGTTTCACTATTTTCAAGAGACAACAATGGTCCATCAATTTTATATCAAATATTAAATTATCCTGTACTAGATGAAACAACAAGCACAGTTTCAATGAAAAATTCAGATGACACATACATAATAACAACTCAAAATGTGATTGACATGTGGCAGTACTATTTAGGCTGTCCTACAGATGAAGTAGAATATTACGCTGCCCCATTAAGGGCGCACGATGTATCTAATCTGCCACCCGCATACATTATGACTTGCGAACATGATCCACTTAGAGATGAAGGGATAATATATGCTTTAAACTTAATGAACTCAGGCGTTCCGGTTGAACTCCACAATTACCCAGGTACTGTACACGGATTCGATTACATCGTACCTTCCAACATTTCTAATTCAGCCATCAAACATGAAATATCAATAATTAAAAACGTACTACAAAATACTAACTGATCAAAACTATCGCCCAACTACTACAAAATTCTGTAAGCCATTGTTAAGTCTCTCGTCATACTGCACTTCATCAACAATAATATGATTAACTTTAGAGCCAGGAGGACCAGATTTGACAGCTGCCAAAAATACATCTAAATCGTGTTCACTTCCGCCAGCAACGATCTTCACTCTACCATCCCTTAGATTCTTAACCCAACCAATCAATCCCCTACTATTTGCACAACCTAATACAAACGCCCTAAACCCTACTCCCTGAACCTTTCCATTGATTAATATACTAACAATCTTCATAATTGGCATACTTTAAACATAGAGCCTTTACAATAGCACATCCCTCCACAACATCCACAACACTAAAATCCGCTACTGTATCAACTTCACATGTATCGCTAACTAATATAGTTGTCATACCTAAATCCGAAGCAGTTTGAAGATTGCGTTCTTGATCATCCAAAAAAATACATTCATCAGGCGAAGCATTTATGTGTCTAAATAAAGCTTGATAAGCTTCAATAGCAGGCTTCGGAACAAAATTTGTTGCGTAAACATCAACAATTACAGAAAAAAACTTTTCTATCCCTAATGCCCTAATAACCTTAGTAGCATGATTCTTATCAGAATTAGTAAATAATGCCTTTCCTAACGGTAACGCTTCGATACAAGCTTCAAGAGTTTCATTTACTCCAATAAATCGTTCATATTCAACGTCGTGAACATAACTAACATATTCATCAGTATTAAAATCTTCATAATCATTTTGAAGTCCGGCTAAACAAGTGCCATACATCTGAAAGTATTTATCTCTTACACTCTCTACCTCTCCCTCACTAATACCAACAATATCTACTAAATATCGGTGTATCCGATCTCTTACAGAAAACCACAATCCACATGAAGAAGAGTATAAAGTGTCATCAACATCAAAGATCACCCATCTGTATTTATTCACTTTAGTCATTTGACCTCACATATATTTTACTCAACAATATTTTCTCATCCTCGCTTTTACCATCTATACTCAATCGCTTCCCATCATCATCTGAGTACATACCAGTATACACTTCGTATTCACCACTCTGAAGATCTATTGGTAGATATACACCATGTCTATCAAGGACCATTTCTCCAGCGGACCAGCTACTAGTAGGCATAACACCTCCCATTGGATAGCTATCGTGCTGAGCCACTGGTGGCAAGTTAGAAGAACTAGAGACGTGCACAAACACTTTGTACATATCGCTGGTAATGTCAACTGTATACCAATTTAAACTAACTACCACTACTTCACCAGGATTAAATTCTTTACTGTTAAGACCGTATGAATCTAATATAAAATTGTCCATTTTTACACCTAAATACTCAAAATCGCTAATATCATCAACATAAAACTCTATCAATCTAACCTGACCATACCACGTCTCAGAGTACTTAAAAGCATTAGAATTCAACCACGTTTCAATAACTCCTGAAGCATCTGTCTGTTCATCCCCCCAATAAACAGCCTTAATTCGAGTGTATTTATCTGCTAGCATTTCTAATCGTCTAATTTCATTTGTAGTTTCTAATGGTCTACTATTAGCTACTGGTACAAATTCAACCATCCCCTTGTCATAATAATTAATAACTTCCATCTGATTAGGAGCGTTCACAATAACAACGTCCTTATCTCTATTTAATGCCTCTAAATCATATACTAGAGTCCGATAATCATCCCTGCTATATTTATCATTAAAATATAAGTTTACTAAAGACAAGTATTTGTAAGAAATTACAATCACACAGAATATCAACCCCAACACCTTAAAAACATAACTATGTGAATTAACCATAATTGCTAAACCAACTCCTCCTGCAATAACTACTGCAGGAACAGAAATAATAAAAAATTTCTCGAAAGCTTCAGTTCCAAGCCCTGATCCAAGAATGATTAACACAGGAACAAGAAACCACAATTCAATTACATCTACCTTCCTTGATTTAACAAAAATGAATACAGTAAACAAATAACACACTAAGCCAATATAAACATCATCTAACAAGACTGTTTGACCAAGTACAAGCCATTTCCAAGTAGTTAAAATATTCCAAATAGTCCACGGGTCTAACGCCTTAGTTGCAGGCCAACTAATTAAATGATTCACACCAATACTAAGCCAAGGGAGATAGCATAAAAAAATAATTATATGACTAATGAACCAGGCTTTTACAGGAACATGAACATTGTTCCTGATACGATTTATAAACATCCGTAACAAAAACGCGAAATTCACAACAAATGTAATAAGAGCAAATACATAGTGAGTATATAATCCAATTACACTACATATCACATACCCAGAATATACCAACGATTTTATTCTAGCTTCACTAATAATACGTATATAAAAATATACACAAGCAACAGACATAGTCACACACAAGCTATACATTCTAGCTTCCTGTGAATAATAAACCAACGCTGGATGAAGGGATGCTAGAACAAAACAAATAATTGCAGCAAGATCTCCATACATCTTCCTTACAATCACCCCAATCAAACACACACATACAACCCCCAGTAAAGCAGAAATACTTCGCAACCCAAATTCAGTAGTACCCAAATATCTAGACCATAAATTTAATACAACATAATAACCAGGAGGATGAACATCATTTCTAGAGGCCTGAGCAATCTCACTAAATGACCTGGTAGTCATCCTAGCCGAATTTCCCTCGTCATACCACAACGACTGAGAATCAATCATTGTAAACCTGCAAAATGTAGCGAGTACTACTAATAAGACAAAAACGATCAAAGAAAAATTATACCTACCACTACTGTTAATCAATTTGTCTCTCCGCTTATGTATTCCTTAACAGTATAATAAACAGGCATAAGATCAAAGTCTGGACTAGCCATTCTAAAATAATACCAACTCTGATCAATTTCAGAATAATCTGCTCGCTTAAAATACCAAAAATTTGCAAGGGTTATCCATGGCCACTCTTTTTTCATACGTTCGTATCCAATAGGCACCCACTCTGCCTGTTCTTCCAAGGTAACACGACCGTAATATGGATACAAGTCACCATCTTCCGGTAATGCATTCCAGTTCATTTCACTAATCCATATAGGCTTATTGGAGTCAGCATTTACAACCATAATATCTCTTATATAAAGGTGTCGGGAAAAATTAACTGCGTCTGGAAGCACTCTACGATCAGTAGGACCAGACCACATCCCATAACCCTGCACTGACATAATATCAAAGCACCCAGCAGCACCTGCATCATACATCCTTACCAAAAATATAAACTCGTTCAAATTTTTCTTAGTCAAGGACACAGTTGGGGCCAATGCTGGAGCCACAATCATTGAATTTGGATTAGCTCTTTTTGCTGCCGAATAAGCTAGACACAATAATTTAGTAAACTGCTCTGGATCAACAGGTTGTTCTCCCCATTCAGGATATATGTTAGGCTCATTCCATATCTGAAAATATTTAATCCTTCCATAGTATCTATCAACAACGTTATACACGAAATCAGCATAGTCATTAAAGTCCACTGGTGGAGCAAATGTACCTTTAACTCCATCTTCTCTAGACCACTCAGGTGGAGCAGACAATCTTGCTATTATTTCTACATCATATAGCTCTGATAAACTCACAATATGGTCATATTTACTCCAAGAGCTTACAACTAGTTTGTTTCGCTTATCCAAAAATTCTCCTTTATTATGAATCTCTATATCAGCCCATGGAAACTCTTGTCTAACATACTTAAATCCAGCTTCAGAAATAATCTTGAATTGCCTGTCTCTTTTATCAGGATCAACTTCTTGCTCTAAAAATGTGTTTATTCCAAAACGGTTTCCCATAGGCTCACTAGAGCCAACATAAATTCCGACATCAGGCCTATCCCTCAAGTAACCACCTACAATCTGACCAACAGCTCTAACCTGCGACACAAAATGTCGCTCACCAGTCAAGTCAAAAATCAAGCTATCTGTGTATCTTAGTTTCCCATCTACAAAGTGTCTATATCCATATACTAAAACTACCAACAGAAATATCAAGCAGGACTTTTTAAACATTGTCTTTAGAAACAATAACATAATATTAGATATATAAACCTAAGGTTCCAGACGTACAATTTCCCATGTCCCATCGGGGACTTTTTTATACACAAATCGATCATGCAATCTATCGGTCCGCCCCTGCCAAAATTCCATTCGATAGGGTTTAATTAAAATTCCACCCCAGTACACAGGCCTATCTAGAGGATTGTTTTTTCTTTGATGCAGAACGGTGTTATACCTATCTTCAAGTTCAGATCGTGACTTTACCACACTGCTTTGGTCTGAAATAATTGCACTAATCTGGGATCCCCTGGGTCGGGTACGAAAGTATTGATCAGACTCTTTTGAGGATATTTTTGACGCATTACCACGAATTCTTACCTGTCTATCTAACGCTTCCCAATAAAACATAGCCTCAACATATCCATTACATTCTATATTCCTACTTTTCTCACTGTTATAGTTTGTATAAAATATAAAACCTCTAGAATCCACGCTCTTAAGTAGTACCATTCTAACCGAAGGCTTACCTCTATGATCGGAAGTCGCCAATCCCATTGCACTCAATTTATGTCCATCTACATTGAAGCTATCATTTTGCCACAAAATAAATTGCTCTATAGGATCTGCACACAAAGAATTTTTTACAATTCCACCCATAAGTAAACCACCTTACATCTAAAATCTTCCGAGCACAACATGCACGCTACAATACTATGTCTTATTTTTCTAAAAATTCTTTAAGGTTGTCTATCATATTTGATGACATCAATTTATTGGATTTGTCCTGTATAAATTTAGCATACTCATCAATTAATATCTTGCCAGGCTTTCTGAAATCGTAACCTTCAGGATGATCCCTAAAGTACTCGCGATGTACACGAGTCCATACTAACCTACCATCAGTATCAATATTAACTTTAGATACACCCAAAGATACAGCCCTGCTAAATTCTTTGTCATCAACACCACGAGCTGATTCATCAAGATTTCCCCCTGCATTATTTATCCGATCTACTTCTGATTTTGGAACAGAACTAGAACCATGCATGACAAGCGGGTATTCCGGTAGTAACTCCTGGATAGCTTTAATCCTATCAAAATGCAATCCTTGGCCACCTGTAAACTTATATGCACCATGACTAGTACCAATAGCAACAGCAAGACTATCGCACCCAGTCATTGACACAAATTCACTAGCTTCCTTTGGGTCAGTAAGCATTGCATGTTTTTCATCAATTTCAATATGTTCTTCCACACCACCTAGTAAACCCAATTCAGCCTCAACACTAACACCATTTTCATGAGCTTTTTTTACAACCCTTTTTGTAATCTTTACATTTTCTTCAAACGGTTCATGCGATGCATCAATCATTACAGAACTATAAAAACCTGACTCTATACACTCATAACACGTTTCTTCGTCACCATGATCGAGGTGTACTCCAAATATATTCTCAGGAAACATATCTGAAGCAGCCCTAATTATATTCTCCAACATCTTAACTCCAGCATATGATCTTGCGCCTCTAGAAATTTGCACTATAAAAGGTGCTTTAGCTAAATTGTTTCCTAAGAAAAGGCCAATTGCCTGCTCCATATTATTGACATTATATGCACCTAAAGCATATTTGCGATGCGCATGCATAAACAATTGTTTAGTAGTAACTATCAAAATAATCCTCCTTACACAAACAACAATACTTACTTAGACATTTTTAAGTCAGCAATATTGTCCGCAATTTTTTTGTAATCATTAAATATTGCACTTCCAGC
>DBHI01000105.1:0-1051 GCA_002296125.1 Anaerolineales bacterium UBA832
TAGCCATAATTTATTTATCAATATCGGTGATTACACCGGCTCCTACAGTTAGTCCACCTTCTCTAATTGCAAATTTTGATCCTTTTTCAAGCGCTACAGGAGTGATTAGTTCTACATCCATATTGACATTATCTCCTGGCATCACCATTTCTACACCTTCAGGCAATGTGATAGAACCAGTTACATCCATTGTACGTATATAAAATTGTGGCCTATATCCTTCAAAGAAGGCCTTGTGTCTACCACCTTCATCTTTTGTAAGAACATATACTTCAGCTTTAAATTTTGTGTGTGGAGTAATACTACCTGGTTTTGCTAATACCATACCACGTTGAATTTCCTCGCGGTCTACACCACGTATTAATATACCGGCATTATCTCCAGCTTCACCTGTCTCTAATTCTTTATGAAACATTTCAATACCAGTTACTACTGTCGCAGTGGACTTTTCTTGCAATCCAATTATTTCTACATCTTCTTGTAAATTGACTGTACCACGTTCAATACGTCCAGTTACAACTGTACCGCGACCTTTAATACTAAACACATCTTCTATTGGCATCATAAAGGGTTTATCTTTTTCACGTTCTGGAGTAGGAATATAACTATCAACAGATTCCATTAGATCTAATATACTTTTATATTCTTCTGCATTCACATCTTCATTGTCACTTTCCAATGCTTTTAGTGCGCTACCTTGAATTATTGGTATATCATCTCCATCAAACCCATATTCACTTAACATTTCTCTGAGTTCTAGTTCAACTAGTTCTAGTAATTCAGGATCATCCATTTGATCTACTTTATTCATATAGCAGACTATTTGAGGTACTTCTACTTGTCGTGCGAGAAGTACATGCTCACGTGTTTGAGGCATAGGTCCATCAGGAGCAGATACAACTAGAATAGCACCATCAACTTGCGCAGCACCTGAAATCATATTTTTAATATAATCTCGATGTCCTGGCATATCAACATGAGCATAGTGTCGATTTTCTGTTGCATATTCTACATGAGCAATAGCAATAGTAATACCACGTTCTTTTTCTTC
>DBHI01000105.1:1391-31792 GCA_002296125.1 Anaerolineales bacterium UBA832
GCATTATCAATTGTATCAAATGCACGAAAATCTGCACCACCTTGCATACCTAATACCTTGGTGATAGCAGCCGTTAAAGTGGTCTTACCATGATCAACATGTCCCATAGTTCCAACATTTACATGCGGTTTACTGCGATCAAACATTTCTTTTGCCATCATTTATACCTCCTTACTCCACAATCACTAATTTTATATTCGTCTGGAGCCCTCGATGGGATTTGAACCCATGACCTCACCCTTACCAAGGGTGTGCTCTGCCACCTGAGCTACGAGGGCCTAAACAATTTTCAGGTGGGCAGGGTGGGGCTCGAACCCACTCAGGCTTATGCCACCGATTTTACAGACCGGCCCGGCTCACCATCTCCGGCGCCTGCCCCTACTGAGCCGACGAAGGGACTTGAACCCATAACCTAGCGCTTACAAGGCGCTTGCTCTGCCAATTGAGCTACGTCGGCATTGTATCAACTGACAAGCGTTTGAGTTAAAAATAGCGCCGTCCCGATGGCGCTGACTGAATTATACCAAGTTTTTGTATAAGAGGTCAAGCACTCTGTTTGTATATATTATTATGGATGAGTAGTACTAACACTACTCATTAGTCTCTTTTAGGTTTTTGTTAGTGTTGAAAGTAAGACTCTACTTTCGAGATTGTCTTGCGACATATATTGCTATGGATCCGGCCACTGCTGCATTTAATGAATCCATTTTGCCTAGCATTGGGATTTGTGCTAGCATATCGCAGTGTTTACGTATTAGTCTGCGAATACCATTGTTTTCATTGCCAATTACAATGGCTAGACCTCTTTTTAAATTGGTGTTATCTAAGGTTATCTGATTTTTATTTCCTTCAAGACCAAGAATCCAGATATTTTGTTTTTTTAATTCAACAATAGTACGTGAGAGATTTGTAACTTTTGTGATAAATATATGTTCACTTGCACCCATTGATGAAGCAACAACTGCAGTGCTTACTTCACCCGCATTTCGTTTTTGGATAATTACCCCATGGACACCCATGGCTTCGGCACTACGTAACAAACGACCAAAGTTGCTTGGTGATTGTAATTGATCTAGAATTAATATGAGGGGTTCTTCTTCATGTGTTTTGGCGAAGGAAAGTATATCTTCTATTTTGACATAAGGATATGGTCCAACTTCTAGCACTGCATCTTGGTGTAATGAGTTGCCAATCATTGATTGTATTTGTGCTCTAGAAACGGTTTCAATTTTAATTGAATGTTTGATAGCAGCTTCCAATAAATTTTCATGTCTATTGTTTGAGATTTGCTGAGATAAGAATAAACGCAATATGGAACGGCGAGAAGCAAAAATAGTTTCTATGATTGCATTATTACGGTAAATATAGTCAGTCACTTGTGTGATTTACATCGTTTTTCCAGGTAGTACCTGATTGGGTATCTTCTAGGATTATTCCAAGTTTGGAAAGTCCATTTCTAATTTCATCTGATGTAGTAAAGTCTTTTTTGTTTCGAGAGTTGTTACGTATATTGATTAGCATTTCAATTAGATCGTTATCTCTGTTCGCATCGGTTATTAGTGTTTCTGAAGGTAAAATTCCTAGTACAGTTCCAGCCAGATCATTATATAAATTGTCTATTGAATCTAGTGTAGTATGATCTAGAGAAGAATGTTTTGACAATAATGAGTTTACACTTTTAGAGAAGTCAAATAAGGATGCAATGGCTTTAGGTGCATTGAAGTCATCATTCATAGCATCAATGAAATGTTTGCGAGTATCATTAATAGTAGAAGAAAAATCTTTAACTGAAGATTGGTCATATTGTTTATTTTTTAGAAATTGTTTAATAGTGATAGATGGCCCAATTAATCTATGCCATCCACGATGAGCTGCATCAACGGCTTCTGGAGAATAGTCTATTGGATTTCTATAATGACTAGATAATATAAACATTCTAATTACTTCTGCTGGATAATTATTTAAAGCATCTTGAATAGTTACTGAATTACCTAGGCTCTTAGACATTTTTACACCTGATAGGGTGAGAGATCCAGCATGTAGCCAATAGTTAGCAAATGTTTTTCCACTTATAGCTTCTGATTGAGCTATTTCACATTCATTATGAGGGAATACATTTTCTAATCCACCTCCATGAATATCAAAATTTTCACCTAAATATTTTATAGCCATTGCTGTACATTCGATGTGCCATCCAGGAAATCCTTCGCCCCATGGACTTGACCACCGCATTATGTGTTCAGGCTCTGCTAGTTTCCATAGAGCAAAATCCTCAGGGTTACGTTTATCACTTCTATTATCTAGACGTGTTCCTTCTTGGAGGTCCTCGATTTTGCGACCAGATAGTTTGCCGTATTCTGGAAATGATGATACATCAAAGTACACTGATCCATTGCTTTCATATGCATATCCTTTTTCTATAAGTTTTTCAACAGATGCTATTTGTTCAGGTACATGCCCTGCTGCTCTAGGCATTATGTCTGGTCTAATGTTATGTAGTGCATCCATATCATCCAGATATGATCTCATATACCGCTCAACTACTTGCATAGGATCTGTTTTTTCTCTACGAGCTCCTTTCATTATTCGATCTTCTCCGCTGTCAAGTAGATGTCCAACATCTGTGATATTTTGTACATAAAGTACGTTGAATCCACTAAAACGTAAATATCTGACTATCATGTCCATTGACACATACAATTTAGCGTGACCAATATGTGCATGATCGTATACTGTTGGACCACAGACATACATTTTTACTTGATTTGGATTAATAGGTATGAAATCTGTTTTTGAGCGACTGAGTGTGTTATAAACTGTAAGTGTCATTTTTATTTTATGTTCTTTTTAGAGACATTATTCTATGTTGGCAAACAACATACGTCCAGCTGCTGTCTGTAATACCTTGGTAACTATAACATTTATCTTCTTGTTAATTTTATTTTTTGCGTTGTCAACGACTACCATAGTCCCATCTTGCAAATAACCAACTCCTTGTCTAGATTCTGTGCCTTCTTGTATGATTTTGACTTCGAGTATTTCTCCAGGCAAGCAAACTGTTTTAACAGCATTGGCTAATTCATTGATGTTTAGTACAGGGATACCTTGTATTTCAGCTACTTTATTGAGGTTGTAATCATTAGTAATTATTTTGGCATTTAATTTTTTAGCTAATACAATTAGTTTGCTATCTACTTCCTTTACTTTCTTGGTATTTAAGTCAGTTATAGTAACTATATTATTAGTCTGTTGTTTCAATTTGTTTAGCAAATCTAAACCTCTTCTACCTCGCCTACGACGTTCGTTATCAGCAGAATCAGCTATATGTTGTAGTTCATCTAAAATAAATCGCGGTATAATGATATTATCAGATATAAATCCACTTGTGATTATATCGCATATTCTACCATCAATAATTGTACTTGTATCTAACAGTAAATCAGTTTTTCTAGTGGATTCATTATTTGATTCTATATTGAATGCATTTTTCTCCATATTAAATATTTTAAAGAGATCAGATCGTCTACTTATTGTTACTGTTATACCCAGCCATCCACATAATAATGCACATCCTGATGGCAATAATTGACTTAATGGTGATGGCAATGTAGAAAGTGGCCAAGCTAAAAGTGCTGCAATTGTTAATCCAATTATCAGTCCTACTAAACCGATAATTAAAACGTGTGTTGATGTTTGTCCAATAAGTTTACGCATGGTTCTAGCTGGATATGTGCTGAGATAAGGACCAACAATAAATCCTAATATAGCACCTGTTATTGGAAAGACCCATAAACGAGAATCTTTAGAAATTAATTCTCGAATGAGTAGAGGTGACTGTTCTTCAAAATAAAATCCACCTATTGCAAAACCTATGAGACCTAATATACGGGCTATTCTATCTGCTTTCAAAATTTCTCCTATTTAAAAAAATATAGCGAGTTTCCTCGTATATATGGGACTCACTATAGTTTCAAAGTATTTTAGATGTGTAACACAAGTTCAGCTGATTAATTAAACTCGTATCCTATGCTTTATGTGAATGATACAAAAACTACTAAGATAAGTCTTTCTTTCTGAAGTATGCATTAATAATTGCTAAAATAATAAACTAAGTCAGTCTACATATATAATCAATAATATTGACATTATGTTAACACATGCTTACTTGAAAGTCAAAACAAACATTATTTTTACATTACGAATGCGGCTTTTAATGCTTCTTGAACGGTTTGTGCTTCTATAATATCTATATTCTCAGGAAATTGTTTTGACTGATTTGCAGCTGATTGTTTGGGTAGTTTAGGTATGACGATTTTTTTAAAACCTAGTTTTTCAGCTTCTTTTAACCTTGTGTCTATTTGTCTAGAAGCTCTCATTTCTCCTGACAATCCTATTTCTCCTATAAGTACCGTATCATGTGCAATTGGTTGATCCTTAATTGAAGAAGCAATTGCACATGCTATTGCAAGGTCTGCTGCGGGTTCTTGGATCTGCAGACCACCGATTATATTTACAAAAATATCTTGATTAGACAATTTATAATTCAGTCTTCTAGTTAATACTGCAGTAATGAGGAGCAGCCTGTTAAAATCTACTCCATTTGCAGTACGTCTGGGTTGTCCAAATGTTGATGTACTAGCTAATCCTTGTACTTCTACCAGCAAGGGTCTAGTACCCTCTATGGTGACAGTAATAGCTGATCCTGGAGCTTCTACAGTTCTTTCTGCTAAAAATATTTCTGATGGATTAGAAATTTCAATCATACCATTATGATTCATTTCAAACACTCCTACCTCAGAGGTAGCACCAAATCGGTTTTTTACTCCTCGTAGTAATCTAAATGAATGATGTAAATCTCCTTCAAGATATAGTACTGTGTCAACAGTATGTTCTAAAACTCTAGGTCCAGCTATGGAACCTTCTTTGGTTACATGTCCTACGAGAAAAATGCATGTATTGGTTGTTTTAGCAAATTGCGTGAGAATTGTTGTGCAGTTTCGTACCTGATTAATAGATCCAGGTGATGATTCAATATCTCTAGTGATTATGGTTTGTATAGAATCAATTATGACGATTTGAGGCTCAATATTTAAAATATGAGAGATAATATTTTCTAGATTTGTTTCAGTTACAAGAAAAAGATTGTCAATATTATTTGAGAATTCATCTAAACGTTCAGACCTCATTTTGATTTGATCAGATGATTCTTCTCCTGACACATATAGAACAGTTATATCATCTGATGATATGGATGCGGCAATTTGTAGCATCATAGTACTTTTACCAACACCTGGATCACCGCCAATTAAGACCATAGATCCAGGTACTATGCCTCCACCTAAAACTCTTGCAAACTCTTGATTTTTTATCGAAATTCTATTGTTGCTGCTTGGTTTAATTTGATGAATAAGTTTTGGTTGATCTGATGATAATGGCTTTTGTGTCAAACCGCTATTATATGTATCAAGGTGTTTGGATATTTGTTCAGATATTATACTGTTCCACGCACCACATTGTGGGCATTTACCCATTTCACGAGGTGTTACACGACCACATTCCTGACATGTGTATCGAATACGTTGCTTAGCCATTTTGGTTTCTACAATGTATTATCATAATTGATCATAGTTTGACTTGATACCAAGATGAACATAATAGTTAGGTTATATTTACTTATGAGTTAGTAAATATAACGCTATGTGGTAATTGGATCTATATGTTCTTGAGATTCTAGATTTGCTTCAGTATCTTCATGAGTCAATGTTTGCATGTTAACGATTGTTTCATTATTAGTATGGTCAACATCGACTGTGACAATGTTATTCTTGTGGTTAGGTGATGATAGAATAATATCTGACAATTTGTCCTCAATATGTTGCTGTATTGTTCTCTTAAGGGGTCGTGCTCCATATTCTGGATCATATCCTTCTTGTGCTAGGAATGATTTAGCGTCTTCTGTTATTTGTAGATTTAAATTCATTTGGTCAAGTCTTAATTGTACTTTATCCAATTCTAAATCAACTATTTCGGTAATTTCCTTTTTAGTCAATGATCTAAAAACAATGGTTTCATCTACTCTATTTATAAATTCTGGTCTAAACACTTCATGTAGAGCTTCTGTAAGGTTTTTTTGCATATCTTTAAATGATTGATCTTCTTTCGTTTGTGGTTCTGTGACAGCTTGGAATCCAAAATCAGTTTGTTTTCTAATTAATTCGGCACCTATATTTGACGTCATAATAATCAACGCGTTTCGAAAATCTACTTTTTTACCTTTTGAATCTGATAAATGTCCCTCTTCCATAATTTGTAACAACAAATTATGTGCTTCGGGATGAGCTTTTTCAATTTCATCAAAAACTACAATGGAGTATGGACGACGACGAATTGCTTCTGTTAGTTGTCCTGCATCTTCGTAACCTACGTATCCAGGTGGTGATCCAATCAAACGACTAACGGTGTGTCTCTCCATAAATTCCGACATATCTAGTTGAATAAGTGAATCAGAATCACCAAATAGAAATTCCGCCATAGCTTTAGTTAGTTCAGTTTTTCCTACGCCAGTGGGTCCTAAGAACACAAATGAGCCAATCGGTCTATTTGGGTCTTTAAGTCCAGCTCTTGACCTTCTGATTGCACGTGATATTGAACTAATAGCTTCTTGCTGCCCTACAATTCTTTTATGTAAAGATTTTTCCATGTTTAGTAGGCGCTCAGTTTCAGCTTCTGTAATTTGAACTATTGGAATTTTTGTCCACATTGATACCACTTCAGCTATATCTTCTTCTTGTACCTTTGGTCCTGTAGCTCTATCCCAACCTATTCTTAATTGTTTCAATTGTTGTTCCAATTCTTCCTCGCGGTCAAGTAGCTTATCAGCATCTTCGTGACGTGATTCTTCCAATGCTAAAGCATGATCCTTTCGAATTGATCTAAGATTCATCACCATTTCTTTAAGTTGTAATGCCTCTGGACTTTTGTACATCCGTACTCTTGAGGCTGCTTCATCAATTAGATCTATAGCTTTATCTGGTAAGTATCTGTCTGTTACGTATCTTATAGAAAGTCGAGTAGCTGTTTCTATAGCTTTATCTGTAATTATGACACGGTGATGCTGTTCATATCGTTCCTTAATTCCCATTAGGATATCAATTGTCTCTTGAGGACTTGGTTCCTCTACTTGTATTGGTTGAAATCTTCTTTCTAGAGCTGCATCTCCTTCAATATGTTTGCGATATTCATCAAGGGTTGTTGCTCCAATAATCTGTATTTCTCCACGTGATAGTGCTGGTTTAAGAATATTTGCCGCATCGACAGATGAACCTGCTGCTCCTGCTCCTACTAACATATGTGCTTCATCAATAAAGAGTATTGCTTCTGATTCTTTAATTTCCGATATTATTCTTTTCATTCTTTCTTCAAACTGACCTCGATACATTGTTCCTGCTACAATTGATCCCACATCCAGTTGTAAAACACGTTTAGAGAACAACAATTCAGGAACTTCTCCTGATATAATTCTCTGGGCCAAACCTTCAACTATGGCAGTCTTTCCAACGCCAGGTTCTCCTATTAAGGCAGGATTGTTTTTTGTGCGTCTAGCCAATATTTGGATTAATCTTTCAACTTCAGGTTGTCTGCCAATCACTGGATCAAGTTCGTTAGATTCGGCCATTTGTGTTAGATCTGTAGCTAATTGATCTGAAAGAGGAGTTTTATTGTTAGTTTTTTTATTGGTCGTTTTTTTAACTCTGATTTTTGAAGATAGGTCTTCAGGTTCATAATTATTTTCTTTTAGTACTCGTTTCGTATGTTTACGGATTTGCTCAGTAGATACTCCTAATTTTTTTAGAACTTCTACAACTATGCCTTTATCTTCACGTACTAAACTTAGTAATATGTGTTCTGTTCCAATGTGATCATGACCTAATTTCTGTGCTTCGTTTACAGCCTGTTTTAGAGTGAGTTCAGTTGATGAAGAAAGACTCAGTTGGTCTGATTGTATAGATTCGTTTCTGCTAGTACTTAGGCGTTCTACAATTGTTTTTATTTGTATACTATCTATACCTAAATCATTTAATACATGATATGCAATTCCACCATCGTCTAACGCTAAACCTAACAACATGTGTTCAGGAAATATGAGTGATTGATTTAATCTTTCTGCTTCAGTTTGTGCAGTGCTTAGTACTTTGCGAGCACGTTGTGTAAAGCGTTGCATGTTTTTAGACAATTGTTTTGCCTCTTTTGGTTAAAATTATATTTATATTTTACCAAAAAATATCTGATTGTGATATTAAAATGTTTGAGCCTATCATATAATAATGATAACATGTATTTTTATTACATAATGAAAAAGGTAGTACAATTTAAATCTAAACTGTTCCTTGAAATGATTGTCATGATTGTAGACAGCTTCACGGTATAATATCTAGGGAATTAATTTATTCATTATGAGAAAAATATATCCATTTTCAGCAATTGTTGGCCAAGATTTGATGAAGTTGGCTTTGTTATTAAATGCAATTAATCCACGTATAGGAGGAGTGTTGATTCGTGGTGAGAGAGGAACAGCTAAATCGACTGCCGCTAGAGCATTATCGGATTTGTTACCTGATGTTTCAGTTGTGAAAGACTGTAGATTTGGATGTGATCCTAATCAGGAAATCACATGGTGCACTGATTGTCAGAATGTTTTTAGGCAAATGGGAAAATTAGACATTGTAATGAGACCTACATCATTTGTAGATCTTCCAGTTAGTGCTACAGAGGATCGTGTTGTAGGCACTTTAGATATTGAAAAAGCAATTAAACAAGGAGAAAGACATTTTGAGCCAGGCGTATTGGCGTATGCTAATAGAGGTCTCTTATATATAGATGAGGTTAACTTACTTGATGATCATGTTGTAGATTTGTTGTTGGATTCAGCTGCAATGGGCGTAAATGTAGTAGAGCGTGAAGGGATTTCTTTTAGTCATCCGGCCAGATTTATTTTGGTGGGTACTATGAATCCAGAAGAAGGTGACTTAAGACCTCAGCTACTTGATCGTTTTGCTTTGTCAGTTGACATTCAAGGTATATCAAATGCAACTGATAGGGTGCTTATTATGGAAAGGATGCTGGATTTTGACAGAGATCCAATAGAGTTTCAAAAGGGTTGGCAGTCAAGTGTAGATGAAATTAGTGCAAAGATTCAAAATGCCAGGGATCTTGTAGAAGATGTGACGTATTCTCAGAAACATTTACAGAATATTGCATCATTGACTACTAGTTTTGGTGTAGAAGGACATAGAGCAGACTTGGTAATCTTGCGGGCAGCTAGAGCTCATGCAGCTTTAGATAGTAGGTTAAAAATTAATGATAATGATGTTTTTATTGCTGCACGTTTAGCATTACCTCATAGAGTAAGAAAAGGTCCTTTTGATTCTGTTGGATTAGGTGTTGGTGAATTAGAAGAAAGAATGCAGGCAATTGAAGAAGGTAGTAATGGAGATGAATCAGACGTGATTAATGATGGTTCATCTGATAGTCAAGAAACAAAAGAGATAAAAAAAAAGCAGATCTAAATTCTGATTTAGAAAATCCAAATTATTCGGAATTAGAACCTTCTTTTCAACAGGACCATTCGTCTCCTAGTGAAGGTTTTTGGTGGGAAGGAGGCCGTAAAGATGATGTTGGTCGTGAGTTTGATGCTCGGAAATTTGAAACTCCTCTTGATAAATTAACTCGTCGACATAGTGGGAGACGTAGTACTACTCGTACCGAAAGAAAACGTGGTCGTTATATAAAGTCTCAGCTTGCTCTTGGAAATATAACTGATATTGCATTTGACGCTACTATCAGAGCCGCTGCTCCTTATCAAATCAATCGTATTGATGATACGAATAAGGTAGCGTTTGCTGTGAAGGCAGAAGATTTCCATCGAAAAATTCGAGTACGCAAATCTGCTAATCTAGTTTTGTTTGTGGTAGATGCATCATGGTCGATGGCTGTTTCTGAGCGTATGCGTGCTACAAAAGGGGCTATTGTTTCATTGTTGACTGATGCATATAAACGTAGAGATCGGGTTGGTTTGATTGTCTTTCAGAAGCGTGACGCAACAGTTATTTTGTCTCCTACTAATTCTGTAGAATTGGCTCGCAGTGCTTTGTCCGATATTCCAGTAGGTGGTAAAACTCCTTTATCATCTGCATTGACTTTGGCGCATCAGGTGATTGTTCAGCAGCAGTTCTTATATCCAGATGTTGTTCCTCTAATTATCTTACTTACTGATGGTGCTGGTAATGTCTCAATGACGAATCGTTCTCCTAGAGAAGAAGAATATCAGGCAGCGGCTATTATTCAACAAAAAGGAATACGAAGTATTGTGATCAATATGGAACATGTAGACTTTGATCAAGGACTTGCATCTAAACTTGCTATGCACTTGGGTGCTCCATGTCTTGCATTACAGGAAATCAAAGCAGAGAATCTTTATGCAACTGTTAGAAATGAACTTGATCGAATGTAGTGTCTTGTTTAGAATGTTGTGTCTGTTTTGTATGTTCCAAAAACACGAATGTCGGGAGCCATTTCACTAAGATGGTCCAATGCTTTTTTGCATTTTATGTCTTCTATATTTCCTTCAAAATCTAAATAGAAAATGTAATGGAAAGTTTTAGATGGCGTAGGCCTTGATTCTATTTTTGTCAGGTTGATATCCCTCATTGCAAATACTCCTATTGCACGAAATAATGAGCCAGGTGTAGTTCCTCCTTGATCAAGAGTAAATGCTATAGAAGTTTTTGTTGAATTATTTGTTACTACTTTGGGTTTGCGAGACAATATTAGAAAACGAGTGAAGTTTTCTTTTGAATCCTCTATTGATTCATCTAAAATCTTCATGTGGTACAGTTCAGCAGCTAATTTAGAGGCTATAGCAGCTTGATCATTTGATTGGCTTTCAGAAAGAAGTTTAACAGCCCCCGCAGTGTCATATGATGCTTCACGTTTGATCTTTAGTTGGTCTATATATTTTTCGCATTGAGCTAGAGCTTGGGGGTGAGAAATGACCTTTTTTATGTCTTTGATATGTGTTGTTGTATTTGCAATGAGGCAGTGTTTCACTCTGAATATTTTTTCTCCAACAATTGATAATTGATGTCGTTGTAACAAATCATAATTACGATGAATACTTCCTGCTAATGAATTTTCTATAGGGATTATTCCTTTATCACATTTTCCATTAGAAACTTTTGAAAATACATTATCAAAACTATGACATGGTACTGAAACGATAGACCTTTCGAAGTACGATAAGGCTGCTGCTTCAGAATAAGCTCCTCTTTCACCTTGAAATGCGACTTTCATATGTTAATACTTTCCAATCTCATAATAATTTCATTAGTCATCTCTTGAGTTGACAGGCTTTTTTGGTCATTTAGATCGACTGTTCTACATCCATCTTCTAGAGCTAGATTCACTGCTTTTTCAATGGACATAGCTGCCTTTTCTTGATCGAGAGAGTAACGTAATAATAAAGCAGTTGAAAGAATCATTCCAATTGGATTAGCTATACCTTTACCAGCTATATCAGGTGCAGATCCATGGATAGGTTCATATAATCCAGGTCCGTTCTTTCCTATAGACGCAGAAGGTAGATTGCCCATTGATCCGGTTAGTACAGATGCTTCATCAGTTAGGATATCTCCAAAAAGATTGCTAGTAACTATGACATCGAATTTAGCAGGTTGTGATATTAAGTGCATAGCAGCAGCATCTACTAATATATGATTGCTTTTTATATTGGGATGAACATCAAATACATTGTTGGCTATTTGGCGCCACAATCTAGATGATTCAAGTACATTTGCTTTGTCAACAGATGTTACTGAGCTTTTTCTGTTTTCCGACAATTTGCATGCTAATTCTACAATTCGTTTTATTTCAAAATCGTTATAAATCATCGAGTCGACAGCACTTAGGGTTCCATTTTGGCTTATGATGCGTTCACTTGGTTTGCCAAAATATATTCCTCCAGTTAATTCTCTGACGACCAATATATCGACATCATTCAGCAGATTGTTTTTGAGTGGAGAAGCATCATGGAGTTGCGGATGCACTTTTATTGGTCGCAAATTTGCAAACAAGCCCATTTCTTTTCTAAGAGTTAATAGACCTTGCTCTGGACGTATTTTTGCATTTGGGTTGTCCCATTTTGGCCCACCCACAGCTCCTAACAATACTGCTTTAGCATTAATACAATCTGCAAGAGTTTCATCAGTGAGAGCAACCCCATGTTGGTCTATTGAAACTCCACCCATGAGTTTTTCTTCCATCTGTATATTTAGGTTGAACTTGCTGGAGATTGTATCCAGGACTAGTTGAGCTGCATTTGATACTTCAGGACCAATTCCATCCCCAGGTAATACAACTATTTTTATACTCATCTTAATATCACTCCATATTCAATACCATCAATTAATGCTTGCCAGCTAGCTTCAATTATGTTTGCGCTAGTACCTACTGTACTCCATCTTTCTTGTTCATCATGCATATCGATTAAAACTCTAGTAAGTGACGCGGTACCATCTCTTCCGTCAAGGATGCGAACCTTAAAATCAGATAGATGGATTGATTCTAATTTTGGAAAAGAAGGTAATAGTGCTTTTCGTAATGCTATATTTAATGCATTAACAGGTCCATTACCATCACCTGCTGTGTGAAATTCTTGGTCCTGCACTCGTATTTTTACTAAAGCTTCCGAAAATGTACCTCTTTTTTGACGGTTTTGAACAGTTGCCGAATAATCCAAAACCTGGAAAGGTGGTTGATAATTTGGTTGATTACGCTTTAGACGTATTGCTACCGATGCTTCAGCTGCTTCAAATGAGAAACCTTGTGATTCGAGTTGTTTAATTTCAGATAGTACAGTTGCAACTGTTTCTTTTTCATCTAATTTGATTCCAAATTCTTCTGCTTTTGAATGTAAGTTTCCTTGTCCAGATAGTTCAGATACTATTGTTCTCATTTTATTTCCTACTAACTCTGGATCTATGTGTTGGTAGCTCATTGGGTTGCGTCTCATAGCAGATACATGTATACCACCTTTATGTGCAAATGCACTATGTCCCACATAAGGTTGATGTTCATTTGGAGAAAGGTTTGCAACCTCGGCTATAAAATGTGATGTTTCATATAGTTTGTTGATATTATTTTCTGGCAAACATGAAATCCCCATTTTTAATTCTAAATCTGGGATGATCGAGCATAAATTAGCATTTCCACATCTTTCACCATATCCGTTGATAGTGCCCTGTACATGTGTTGCACCATTTTGTACAGCTATCAAAGCATTAGCAACAGCACATCCCGCATCATTGTGAGTATGTATACCGAGGGTGATATTTAGTTTTTTTCTGATTTTCTCTAGTATAGAACCGATTTGCCATGGCATTGTGCCTCCATTTGTATCACATAAAACAATAGTATCTGCTCCATTTTCTGCAGCATATACTATTGTTTCCATTGCATATTCTGGATCATTGAAGTAACCGTCAAAAAAGTGTTCCGCATCATATATAACTTCTTTGTTATTGGTTTTCAGAAATGCGATACTTTGTTCGATCATACGTAGATTTTCTTGCAAATTGGTTTGGAGTACTTCAGTAACATGTAATTTCCATGATTTGCCTACAATTGTACATGTTGGGGTACCTGATTGTAGTAATGCCTTAATATTATTGTCTTGATCTGGATCCGAATTAGCTCGACAAGTTGATCCAAAAGATGTGATTCGAGCATTCTGTAGATTCAATTCTGGCATTCGCTCAAAAAACTCAACATCTTTTGGATTGGATCCTGGCCATCCAGCTTCAATGTAATGTACGCCAAGATCATCAAGACGTTGAGCAATTCGTAATTTGTCATCGCATGACAGAGAAATACCCTCTCTCTGTGTACCATCTCGCAATGTAGTATCATAGATTTTTATTTCATTTGAATTAGTCATAAAGCCTCATAAGATTTAATCAGATCTTGGTATGAAAGTATGTACCCTAGTTGATCCACTCCTGTGAGTAGACATTTTTTTGCAAATTTATCAATAGGAAATTCTATATTTATATTATTAGAAGCAGTCAGAGTTTGTGAAGCAAGATCGATGGATATTTCTGATTTGTTG
Organism: Anaerolineales bacterium UBA832; assembly: GCA_002296125.1. GTDB lineage: Bacteria > Chloroflexota > Anaerolineae > Anaerolineales > UBA11657 > UBA11657. Next base: position 15,553 of record DBHI01000105.1, read on the forward strand.
TTTTCGTCTAACAAATCAAATAATGATTGGTGTATGTCTGAACTAACTTCTATAGGTAGCAGTGCATTTTTGAGAGCATTGTTACGAAAAATGTCTGCAAATGATGTTGAAATAACTGCTCTAATACCCCATGCTGTTAATGCCCAAGGTGCGTGCTCTCTTGATGAACCACATCCAAAGTTATCACCTGTAAGCAATATTTGAGATCCTTGGTTCTGTTTTTGATTTAAGACAAAATCCGGATTTGTAGTACCATCATTTGCATAGCGCCAATCAGAAAACAAGGCATCACCCAAACCATTTTTATCAGTAACTTTCAAGAATCTAGCTGGAATAATCTGGTCGGTATCTATATTACGATTTGGAATTACAATTACTTTTGATCTTATATTAGTAAATTTTGTCATTTTTAAAGTATTTTCCTTACGTCTGTAATTTTTCCATTTAATGCTGAAGCAGCAGCAGTTAGAGGAGATGCTAAAAATGTACGAGCTCCTTTTCCCTGTCGACCTTCAAAATTTCTGTTACTAGTGCTAACGGCATACTGACCAGATTCTACTTCATCACCGTTCATGGCTATACACATAGAACAACCGGCTTCTCGCCATTCTGCACCAGCATTGGTAAAGATGTTGTGTAATCCTTCCGATTCGGCTTGTGATTTTATTTCTTGGGAACCAGGTACAACTAACATTCTTACGTCTTCAGCAATGTGACGATCTTTTAATAAATTTGCTGCTAATCTTAAGTCAGATATGCGACCGTTTGTACAACTTCCTACAAAAACTACGTCTATAGGTTGGTTGATAAGAGATTGTCCTGGTTTTAGTTGCATATATTCTAGAGAATTTTCTAAGTTTTGACGTGCGTGTAAGTCAGTTAATTTAGCTGGGTCAGGAATTCTATCTGTTATTTTGACACCCATACCAGGATTTGTACCAAAAGTAATCATTGGTTCCAAAGAAGATGCGTCAATATTAATTGATTGATCATAGGTAGCACCTTCATCAGTTGGTAACTTTCGCCACCTTTCAAGAGACTTGTCCCACTCTTTTCCTTTAGGACTATATTCCCGACCTGCTAGATATTCAAAAGTTGTATCATCCGGCGCAATCATTCCCGCTCTTGCACCACCTTCTATTGACATATTACATATTGTCATTCTTTCTTCCATATTCAAGCTTTTTATGGCTGTTCCAGTGTATTCAAACACATGTCCTGTGCCACCACCAATACCTATTGTGGATATTAGAGATAATATAATATCTTTTGCAGATACTCCTAATTCCATTTGGCCATTCACATTCACTTCAAATGTTTTTGGTTGATATTGTAATAAGCATTGACTAGCTAATACATGCTCAACTTCGCTAGTTCCAATTCCAAAAGCTAACGCTCCAAATGCACCATGTGTTGATGTATGACTATCTCCACACACTATTGTCATGCCTGGTTGGGTGCGTCCTAATTCGGGTCCTATTACATGAACTATTCCTCTTCGAGGAGAATCCATTCCGTATAGTTGTATATCAAAATCCTTACAGTTTTTAGCCAAATGGTCTAATTGTTGAGCTGCTTGATCATCAGCTATTGGTATAGATAAAGGTGTGGTAGGAATAGAATGGTCCATAGTTGCAAGAGTTAAATCAGGTCGTCTAACTTTGATGCCACGTTTTCTTAGACCAGTAAAAGCTTGTGGAGAAGTTACTTCATGAACAAGATGTAAATCAATGTATACTATTGCTGGGCAGTCAGGTTCTTCACTTACTATATGAGACTTCCAAATTTTTTCGAAAAGTGTTTGTTGATTACTTGCCATGATTTGTTGCTCCGATTATTCAAACTAGTTTCTTTGTTGTATTATTAGTTTCTAAACCCAATGTTTCAATTGCTTGATTAATAGCATTAACATATGCTCTTGCGCTTGCAACAAAAATATCAGTATTGGCTCCATGACCACTAAAGTATTGATATTGTATTTGGTCTCTATGTGCTGAAATTCTTTTTGTAGCTTCAATTTTTGTAATGTCAATTTTAATTCTTACTGTAACTTCACCAATTGCATCAATTCCTTCTGTTACTGAGTTGACATTATATTCAGTGAGTTCATTAGGTATTTTTATTATCTCGTCTATAGCACTGAAGCAAGCATCTACTGGTCCGGTACCGATAGTTGCTTGTTCAACAAGATTATCAGTAGAATCGATTATGCGTACTGTTGCTGTAGGTAATCCTAATGTCCCAGAAACTACTTGTACATCTTGCAATTTGTAAGTTTCTTTTGGTTGATATATTTGGTCTGCAATTAACGCTTCAATGTCTATATCAGTAATAGTTTTTTTCTTTTCAGCTACTTTTTTGAATCGTTTGAAGATTTTATCAAGATTTTTGTCATTGATATCATATCCCATTTCTTGAAGTCGTATTTTGAGAGCATGTCGTCCAGAATGTTTGCCTAGTACTAGTTGTGATTGTGTTAGCCCAACGGTTTCAGGTCGCATTATTTCATATGTAGTTTCATTTTTAAGCATACCATCCTGATGGATACCTGCTTCATGAGCGAATGCGTTTGCACCAACTATTGCTTTGTTAGGTTGAACTACAATGCCTGTATACTTACTGACCATACGACTTGTACGTATGATTTGAGTGGTATTAATGGAATGATTCAGCTTAAAAAATGCTTTTCTTGTTTCTATTGCCATTACGACTTCCTCTAAGGAAGTATTACCGGCTCTTTCTCCAATTCCATTAATTGTTACTTCTGCTTGTCTAGCTCCTGCTTGAATTCCAGCAAGGGTATTAGCTGTAGCTAAGCCTAGATCATCGTGACAGTGGACTGATAATACAACATTTTGGATACCTTTTGTATTGTCAACTATTCCTTTAATAAGTGTTTTAAATTCTTCTGGTGTAGTATATCCAACTGTGTCCGGTATATTGAGTGTTGTTGCACCGGATTTAATTGCCTCTTCTAATACTGTATATAGAAATTCTGGGTTGCTCCGTCCTGCATCTTCTGGACTAAATTCCACATCGTCACACAAATTTTTTGCATAAGTTACAGAATTAATGATGCTATCTATAACTTCTTCGGGATCCATACAGAGTTTGTATTTCATGTGGATTTCGGATGTGGCTAGGAATGTGTGAATTCGTGGTTTATCAGCATCTTTAATGGCTGTCCATGCATGATCAATATCAGAGATTGAAGCACGTGCTAGACCACAGATAATTGGTACATTTTGATAAGATTCACCAGCTTTGTTAAGAGAGTCTGCACGACCTATTTCATTTGAAATCATTTTTACCGCAGCTAAGTCGTCAGGTGAAGCAGCTGGAAAACCAGCTTCTATAATATTGACTCCAAGTCTTGCCAGTTGTCTCGCTACATCAATTTTTTCTGTACTCGTTAATGTGCCACCTGGAGATTGTTCGCCATCTCTAAGGGTAGTATCAAAAAGAACAATGTTGTCAGTCATATAACATCCTGGTTTTTGCTATTCACCTGGCTTAATAGTGACTGGATCTATAAAAGGCATCATTTCACGTAGTTTTGACCCTACTTCTTCAATTAGGTGATTTTGTTCTTCTAATCGTTTTTTGTTAAACCATGGACGACCATTTTTGTTTTCTGCAATCCATTCTTTTGCATATGTTCCATCCTGAATATCAGTGAGAATCTGTGACATTGCGCCAATTGTTTCTTCTGTTACAATACGAGAACCAGCTACATAATCTCCATGTTCAGCAGTGTCAGATACTGAATAGCGCATGTAATTCAATCCGCCTTGATAAAGTAAATCAACAATTAACTTAAGTTCGTGCATGCATTCAAAATAAGCTACTTCAGGTTGGTATCCGGCCTTTACTAGAGTCTCAAAAGCAGCTTTAATAAGTGCACTTACTCCACCACATAAGATACTCTGTTCACCAAACAGATCAGTTTCAGTTTCTTCTGCAAATGTAGTTTCTAAAGCACCAGCTCTAGTAACGCCTATGCCCCATGCATAAGATATTGCAATATCTTTTGCATTACCTGATGCATCTTGATGTACTGCTAATAGTCCTGGTGTGCATCCACCTTCGACAAATGTTTCTCTGACTCTGTGTCCTGGAGCTTTAGGTGCAATCATACTTACATCTATTTCTTTAGGTGGTGTAATTGTATTAAATCGTATATTAAAACCATGTCCGAACATAAGTGTCTTACCAGTTTTTAAATTAGGTTCTATGCTGTCATTATAGATAGTAGGTTGTACAGTATCAGGTGCAAGCAACATAATAATATCTGCCCATTTTGAAGCATCTGCTACGTTCATCACTTTTAGACTATCTTTTTGTGCTTTTTCTATGCTTTTGCTATTTTTATGTAATCCTACTACAACATTTATACCATTGTCATTAAGGTTTTGAGCATGCGCATGACCTTGAGAACCATATCCTATTATTGCTACCTTTTTGTTTTTTATTATGTCTGGATTCGCGTCATTATCGTAATATATAGTTGCCATTTTTCCTCCGTTATATGTAGTTTTATATTGTCCTATTTGATACTAGTTTCATTGTTCATAATATATGATTTATCTTGTGTAGTTAAGTGATGGGGGTTCAGACGGAATTTGATGACTGCCTCGTTCAATGGCTATTACTCCAGTACGTTGTAATTCAATGATATTGAATGGTTCAAGCATTAAGACAAGACGAGATACTTTTTCTACTGTTCCACTGATCTCTAATACTAGGCTATGAGATGCTGCATCAACAATGTTGGCTCGGAAAATATCAGCAATCTGGATGATTTCATTACGAGTTTTACTATTAGCTTTGACTTTGATTAATGCTAATTCTCGCGCAACTGGTGATTTGTTAGTTAAATCATCTACGCGTAGAACATTAACAAGTTTGTACAGATTAGATTCTATGCGCTTAGCCACATCTGTATCTTCTTCAGCATTAATCATGATAGTCATGCGTGAAACTCCTGGTAAGTTTGTATGACCTACTGCTAATGACTCGATGTTAAAGCCCCTTCTTCTAAATAGTGATGCAACTCTATTTAGTACACCCGGTTTGTTTTCTACATAGGCAACAATTGTATGTATCATTAGTATCCTTATAAATATTTACCATTCAATCTCTGATTTTGGTCTTCTAATCATATCGTCTAAATCAGATCCAGTAGCTACCATTGGGTATACCGAATCTTCTTGTTCTACTGTAAAGTCAATTACTACTACTTCAGGTGTGTTTTGGGCAGTAATTATTGCGTTTTCAACCTCTTCTCTTTTTGATACTCTAATACCAGTTGCATGATGTGCTTCAGCTAATTTTACAAAATCAGGACTTAACATTGGAGTAGCAGAATATCGACGATCATAAAAGAACTCTTGCCATTGTCGAACCATTCCTAGGTATCCATTGTTGATTATAGCTACATTTAGCTTAATTTTCTCTTGTGCTAGGGTGGTTAGTTCGGAAGAAGTCATTTGGAATCCACCATCACCACAGATTACCCATACTTCTTTGTCAGGACAGGCTACCTTAGCGCCCATAGCTGCTGGCAATGCGAAACCCATTGTTCCTAAACCACCGGAAGTAATTAATGATCGAGGTTGATCATGATGATAATATTGAGTTTCCCACATTTGATGCTGTCCAACATCAGTTACTACTAATGCATTTCCATTGGTAAAACGCCATAGATCATGTATTACATGGGCTGCATATAAATGTCCCATATCAGGCATGTGTTTAATATCACTTACAGATGAATCACCTTTTTCGGATTCAATTTTCTTTAACCATTTTGTGTGTTTACCCTTTTCTAAATAAGTGATTAATTCTTTCAAAATTGTATGTAAATCACCTAACATGGGAACATCTACTTTGACGTTTTTGTTTATCTCAGTGGGATCTATTTCAATATGTATTTTTTTTGCATTCTTAGCATACGTTGTTAGGTTTCCAGTGACTCTGTCATCAAAACGCATTCCAAATGCAAGTAGTAAATCTGCTTCCTGAATTGCAGTGTTTACCCATGACTCTCCATGCATGCCCATCATTCCCAAATTAAGATAATGTGATGCTGGGAATCCTCCTAGTCCTAATAAGGTCATAGACACTGGTATGTTAGTGTATTCAGCAAATTTTAATAATTCTTCATGTGCATTTGAAGCGATGATACCATGACCTGCTAATATAACGGGACGCTTAGCATTATTGATCAGGTTTGCAGCTTCTTGATATGTAGTTGTATTAGGGCTTAGGTCAGGTCGATAACCAGGTAGTTCTATTGTCTCTTCATTCCAAATAAATTCAGCTTGGGCATTTTGTACATCCTTTGCAATATCTACAAGTACAGGGCCTTTTCTACCAGACTTCGCAATATAAAATGCTTCATGTAGTGTGTCAGCTAATTCATCTATTTCAGTAACAAGATAATTGTGTTTTGTAATTGGTAGTGTGACTCCAGTTACATCAGTCTCTTGAAAAGCATCTGTACCGATTACATTACTGGGTACTTGTCCAGTTATGCAAACAATAGGTGATGAGTCAAGCATTGCAGTTGCTATACCAGTGACTAAATTTGTTGCACCTGGACCAGAAGTAGCCATAACTACACCAACTTTTCCTGACGCTCTAGCGTATCCATCAGCTGCATGAGCTGCCCCTTGTTCATGTCTTGTGAGAATATGATGAATGTCATAATCCAGCATAGCATCATAGATAGGCATGATGGCACCACCTGGATAGCCAAAGATGTGTTCTACACCTTCTTTTTTTAACACTTCCATGGTGATTTGTGCACCACTTAATTTAGACATTTATTATTCTCCTTATTCAATGACTAGTCATCATTAAGTTTAGTTATATAATCCAGTTCATTGTTATTAACATTGTATAAAACAAAAAAGCCGCTCCTCTCTGTGGGGCGGCTCCTATACTTTCTTTTTCTTGGATATTAGTTATTTTGTATCCAAGCTGGGGCCATCCCACGCAAATTAGACTCCTCTACAATAATTAGGAGACCAATAAGTAATGATAGCACCAATAAAAAGCCCATTTTTTAGTTTATATTTTTTTGAAATGTTGTAAGTTAGTTTACTGCAACCTCAGTATAATGTCAAGCCTACAAAATATTTATATTATTTTGGCTAAATTTATGAATCAAAATACAGATTGAATTCATGAGGATGTGTTCGCAACCGTATTGCATCAACTTCATTATCACGTTTATATGATATGTAGTTTTCTATTAGGTCAGGAGTGAACACATCTGCTTTTAGTAAAAAATCATGATTTTTTTCAAGTTCGTTGAGTACTTCTGCAAGAGAACCAGGAACTTGGGAAATTTCCGCAACTTCTTCAGCTGGTAAGTTGTATAGATCTTTATCTAGAGCATTACCAGGGTCTATTTGATTTTCTATTCCATCTAATCCAGCCATAAGCATTGCTGCACAAGTAAGATAAGGGTTACATGTTGGGTCTGGAGCTCTAAATTCAATTCTAGTAGCACTTTCACTCTTGGAAATTACAGGTAGTCTACATATTGCTGATCTATTACGTATAGAATATGCTAAATTGACAGGAGCTTCGAAGCCAGGTACTAGTCGACGATATGAATTAGTAGTAGGAGCAGCAAAAGCCAACAATGCTGGCGCATGTTTAAGTAATCCGCCTATATAGTATAGTGCAATGTCAGACAATTGAGCATATCCATTCTTATCATAGAATACATTTTTACCATTTTTCCACAAGCTCTGGTGAACGTGCATACCACTTCCATTATCTTCGAAAATCGGTTTGGGCATAAAAGTAGCTGTTAGACCATGCTGTCTTGCTATCATACGAACTATATATTTGTACTTTAGCAAATTGTCCGATGCGTTCATCATAGTGTCATACTTTAAATCAATTTCACTCTGACCTGCAGATGCTACTTCATGATGATGTGCTTCCACTGGAACTCCAGCTGCTATTAGATTTAACATCATATCACTCCGCACGTCCTGAAATGAATCAACCGGTGGTACTGGAGAATATCCTCGTTTAGCTTGAATTTGACTACCTAAATTTGGATCTAAATTTGCTCCACTTTTCCACCAGCCTTCATTACTATCAATTGCATAATATGAAGAATATGGAGTGCTTTCGTATTTAACATCGTCAAAAATGAAAAATTCTGCTTCTGGCCCCCAAAAGCTTGTGTCGGCTATATTGCTTTCAACAAGATAGTTGTTTGCTTTTTTGGCAACATAACGTGGATCACGGCTATAGGGTTGAAAATTGGTTGGATCATAGATATCACATATTATTGCTAGAGTTGGTATTGTAAGTACTGGGTCAATAAAACTTGTTTTAGCATCAGGTATCAGCAACATGTCGGACTCATGAATTTCTTGAAATCCACGTATAGACGATCCATCAAATCCTATTCCACTCTTGAAAAACTCTTCAGTAAGTTCAGTGCTTGGTATGCTAAAGTGTTGCCAAGTGCCAAATAAATCAGTAAATCTTAAGTCTACTACATCAATATTGTTTTCTGTCATATTGGAGATGACGTCTTTTGGTTCAAGATTATTAGATGACATGATTGAACTTTGGCTCCCGTTTATTCGTTTATTATTATCTTTAATGATTTTTGAGATTATAATAATTATATTACATTTGCTGAAGTATAAAAGTATGAAGTATTTTTGTCAACAAGTTTAGTTTTTGCGAGTTTTACAATCATAGATATTACGATATTTATTGAATGTGAGCAGTTATTCCACGAAGACCTATGAGATAAGACGTAGGACCGAATCCAGAGACACTACCTAGGCATGCTGGTGCAATTACAGATTCTCTACGGAATGTTTCACGGTTGTGGATATTGGAAATATGAATTTCAACTACTGGTATTTCAATAGAAGCAATTGCATCCATTAAAGCTATGGAAGTATGTGTAAAAGCTCCAGGATTAAATAATATTCCATTAGCCCAATTACGTGCATTATGTATCTCTTCAATAAGAGTTTCTTCACTATTAGATTGTTTAATCTCTATAGTAACTTTAAGTTTTTGAGCTAATTCTCGTATTTGGGTATCAATATCATCTAATGTTTCAGTCCCATATATTTCAGGTTCGCGTGTTCCTAGTAGATTCAAATTAGGACCATGTAATACTAGAATATTTGTCATAATCTTCATCCTTGTATAATTTGTTACAAAATTTGTCAATCAGTTATTTGTTTGATAACTGTATTTATTATTTTTTCTTCTACCTGTATACCATATTTTACTTCACCAATATTAGTTGGCAAAGTAAATAACAGTTTTCCATATTGTTTCTTTTTGTCAGATTCCATAAGTGTTCTAATCATCTTTGGTGAGATATTATTGCATTTAATAGGTAGATTGAATGCTAATAGTTTGTTTTTAATGGTTTGAGACAGGGGATTTTTAGCTAGTCCAACTTTTTCCGATATTAAAGATTCAGCATATAAGCCTATTGCTATAGCATCTCCATGTCCTATTTCATAATTGCTAGCTGCTTCTATTCCATGCCCAACAGTATGACCAAGATTAAGTTTTGCTCTTACATTACGTTCAAATGGATCTTGTTCAATAATATCAATCTTTACCTCTAATGCATCTTGTATGAATTTTCTGGATAAAGGGAGGAGTTCAGGGTTTAGTTTGTTAAAGAGTTCTTCGTTGGCTATAATACCGTGTTTAATAATTTCACTCAATCCTGATTTGTACTTATTAAGTGGCAAAGTTTCTAAGGCTATTGGATCGGAAATAACCAATTTGGGCGGATGGAAGGCTCCAACCATGTTCTTACCTTGCTGAAGGTCTATTCCTACTTTTCCTCCTATGCTTGCATCAACCATTGCTAGTAGGGTAGTTGGAATATTGACCCAGTCAATTCCTCGCATATAAGTTGCAGCGGCAAATCCAACTATATCACCTATCACTCCACCGCCCAATGCTATAACAATACTAGTACGATCCAGATTATTTTCTAGGAATTTATCATAAAGATAATTAACAGTATTAAGAGTTTTGTTTTCTTCACCAGTTGGTATAGATACAATTGGGATAGACAATATTTTGCTCAACTCATTTCCCCATAAGGGTTTTACTGTAGTGTCAGTAACGATAATATTTGGCGTACGGATATTATAAAACTGTAGAATAGTTTTTAAGTCGGTAATATTGGAGTTGCCTAAAACTATAGGATAATCTTTATTATTAGTATTGATTCTGTGATTCCACGGCATTATCTCTTCTACAATCTTAACAGCAAGTTCTTGTGGACTCAGATGATCTGTGCTAATTTGTGTTGCAAAAGAATCATAATGTTTTTTGCGTATCTGGAGCAAATTATCTATGGAATTGTTGTTATTTGAGTCTTTGTCAATTAAAGGTCTATTAGAATCAGTATTTTTCGTAAGACGAGATTTTAGATTTGCATTTGATGCAGTTAAGCAAATAATTTTGCCATAATTTTGTATTATTGATCTATTTGTTTCTTTAAGTAAAGTACCTCCACCTAACGATACGACTTGATTATTGTTTTTTACAATTGATTCCAACACCTTGGTTTCTAGATTTCTAAATTCTTTTTCACCTTTGTGTATAAAAATTTCATTAATTGTTTGTCCAGTGTTTTGTACTATTTCTTGATCTGTATCAACAAAACTATATCCTAGAATGGCAGCGCATATTTTTCCAAGTGTAGTTTTTCCACTGCCGGGTGGGCCGGTAAATATGAGATTCATGATGATAAAATAAATTTAGATATTATTCCCAGAAAATAGTTGGTTTATTCTCCATTGTCAGGTCTTGTAATGATGCTTTTTTAAGATTTTTATATCTAGGCATCATTTCATTCAATGAGTCACCACCAATTTTCTTTAATAGTTCATTAGCCAAGATAAGTGCTACCATTGATTCTCCAACAACTGCTGCTCTAGGAACTGCACAAAAATCCGATCTTTCATATGTAGTAGGACTAGGTTTTCCAGTTGCTAGATCTACTGTTTGAAGTGGATTTAGAGTAGTGCTGATTGGTTTCATAGCTGCTCGGATTACTATTGGTTGACCAGTTGTAACTCCACCTTCTGTTCCTCCAGCACGGTTGGTTTTTCGGGTAATATTGTCTCCTTCAAGAATAATTTCATCGTGCACATCTGTGCCTTTCTTGCGAGCATTTTCAAATGCAGGACCTATTTCTACACCCTTAATGGCATGGATGCTTAGTATTGCCTGTGCTAATGTTGCTTCAATTCTACGGTCCCAATGCGCGTATGATCCTAAGCCTGGTGGTATGCCAGTTGCTATTACTTCAAAAATTCCGCCAAGAGTGTCTTTTTGTTGCATTATGTCTTTTATATATGTACACATTTTATCAGATGCAATTTTGTCTGGACATCTAACTTTTGATTGTTCTGACAATACAATTCTGTCCTCAATGGTCATATTGCTTAGGTTTGCTTGAACTTCTCCTATTTCTGTTACATAGCTACCTATTGTTATTCCAAATTCAACAAGCAATTTCCTGCAGATAGCTGCAGCAGCAACTCGTGCTGTAGTTTCACGTGCTGATGCTCTTTCCAAACTGTATCTAAGGTCGTCATATCCATATTTAATTGCTCCTGTTAAGTCAGCATGTCCTGGTCTAGGTGTAGTAAGTGATGGAACTGACTTGTTTTTCCATTTTTCATGGTCTAAATTTTGAATTTGCAGGCTAATTGGAGATCCAATAGTGACATTGTTCATCACTCCACTAAGTATTCTAACTCTGTCTTTCTCAATTTTCATTCTGCCACCACTGCCAAATCCTGTTTGGCGGCGTATCAAATCATTGTCAATATCTGGAGTTGTCAAGGGCAATCCTGCTGGTATACCTTCAACTATTGCTGTTACAGCTGGTCCATGTGATTCACCTGCGGTTAATAACCTAATCATATAATTTCCTCTCTGCTGCTTTCAGCATAGTATTGATAGATGGTTTTTGTCCAGTCCATAATTCAAACGAGATTGCTCCTTGTTGTACTAGCATCCCTAGCCCTGTTTTTGATGCTAATCCATGATGTTTTGCTTGTTTAGTAAACATTGTCTCGAGAGGATTATAAACTAAGTCATAAATCATTATGTCATCTGGGAATGGTACACTTGGAAACCATGGTGTTGTTGTAACATTTGGTAACATGCCAAGTGGCGTGCAATTTACAGCTAGTTTACATTTTTGGCTTGCTACTTTTAGATCTGTTGGTGTCCAATTGTAATGCATTAGTTTGCCACCAGTGCTTTTGGAAAGATCATCTTTGAGTTGCGTTGATACCATATGATTTCTGGCTATTATCCTAACTTCAGTGTTTTTTTGGAGTAATGCGTAAGCTACAGCACGTGCAGATCCTCCATTGCCAAATATTATGGCAGGATGTCCATCTAAATCTAAGTTCATTGAATTTAGTTCTAACAAAAATCCATCCACATCGGTATTGTCTCCCTTAATTTCGTTGTCAACTTTAATTAGGGTATTCACTGCACCTAATTTTTTAGCAGTATCGCTTAAGCTATCTAAAAAAGGTATTACAGTTTCTTTGTAAGGTATTGTTATATTTGCTCCCTCCCAGACACCCTTACGAAGGTCAGAAATTGTTTGTTCCAATTGATGTTTTTCTACTTCATGAGCTTCATAGACAAAATTAATGCCAAGCTCAGAGCACGCCGCATTATGCATTGTCGGTGAAATGCTATGTGAAATTGGGTATCCAAATACACCTAATTTTTTCACCATCAAACTATTTGTGCTCCTAGCATATTAAATGTTTTTTGGAAGTTTGGATAAGATTCGTCAGCTATATCTGATTCAGATATAACAGTGTTTCCTTTGGCTAGCATTCCAGCAATTGCAAGTGACATCGCTATTCTATGGTCACCATGACTACTTAGTTTTGCTCCTTTAAGTTTTTGGGGGCCTGTTAGTTTGTATCCGTCGTGATACTCCTCAAATTTAGTACCCATTTTATTCAATTCTTCTATTAGACTTGAAATTCGATCAGATTCCTTTAAACGTAACTCTGCAGCATCTCTGACAATTGTTGTGTTTTCAGCTTGTGTAGATAATATAGTAAATATTGGAAACTCGTCAATCATTCTTGTTACTATGTTACCTTCTAGCATGATTCCTTTTAATGTACTATATCTTGCGCTGATATCTGCTATTGGTTCTCCGCCTGATTTGGCATGATTAAAAACATCGATATCTGCACCCATTTTCTTCATTGCATCCAATATTCCAGTTCTGGTTGTGTTGATACCTATTTTACGTAATGTGATGTGACTGTTTGGAATTGTTATGGCAGCAGCTAGTAGGAATGACGCACTTGAAATGTCACCTGGAATAGTAATATTAGTAGGATTAATTTGGTTTTCATTGGGAACTAGAGTAACTTTTTTGTCATCATACTGTAAGTTGATACCAATTTCACTTAGCATACGTTCCGAATGGTCACGCGATGGTCCAGGCTGACAAATTGTAGTAGTACCTTTAGCTTGCATTGCAGCCAAAAGTAGTGATGCTTTTACCTGTGCAGAAGCTACTTCCGAATGATGAACTATTCCTCTCAATTTTCCTCCAGTAATTACTAAAGGCGCTTTATTTTGAGAAATTGTTGCGCCCATTTGGCGAAGAGGTTCAGCAATTCTTTTCATTGGTCGATGTTGTAAACTTGGAGTTCCGGTTAATTCTGCAGAGAAATTTTGAGCTGCTAGAGCACCCATTAATAATCTCATTGTAGTAGCCGAATTGCCACAATCTAATGGTTTATTTGGTTTGATCCAATTTCCTCCTTTGACAATTAGATCACAGTTGTTTTCTATTATGTTTACCCCTAATATTCTTAGACAGTCAATCATTGATTTTGTCACACCAGCTCGTAATACATTTTTTAGAAGTGATTCTTGGGAACTCAATGATGCATGTATAATTGCACGGTGTGAGATGGATTTATCGCCCATAACTTGCAGATCACCAATAAGTTTATTAGTAGGACCTTGTATTTTCATAATGAATTATTAGTTATTGTGTTTATGTACGTATTTCTGGTTTTTCTAATGTTGTTCAGAGTTGTTGTTAAAGATTCTGAGTCTTTATCAAGCAGAATTTCGATTTCATCTAATTCATTTCGGCATTGAGTTAAGGCATGTTTAATAGCATTTTTGTTGGTTAGCAGAATATCCACAATCATTTTTATGTCACTTGATGCTAGTCGAGTTGTATCTTTGAAGCCGCTTGATACCATTTTCCATATTGTAGGATCAGATTTACTATAATTTGAAATGGTCGATACTAGACTACATGACAAGATGTATGGCAAATGACTTGTAAAGGCAGTGATGCAATCGTGCTGTTTAGCGTCTAATTCTATTGGTATTGAGCCAATAGATTCAACTATTTCTTTCGCTAATATTATCATTTCTTTGTTTGTATTGGATGTAGGTGTTAAGGCGAATACAGCTTTTTGAAATAATGATGCTTCTGCATTATTAATGCCAGCAGATTCTTTGCCACACATTGGGTGTCCTCCAATACCTATAAAAGGGTGAGGCAATAATTGCATTTGAGAAACAATTTGTGTTTTGGTAGATCCTATATCTAACACTAAAATTTTATCAGTAATGTTATTGATATTGGTCTCGGTTAAGTTTACTAATGTGTTAATAATTGTACGTACAGGTGTTGCGAGTATTAATATATTTGTACTTTGGATCTCACTAATCAAATTGTCTGTAATATGATCAACTATATTGTTTTCCAATGCTATTTTACAAGTTTTTTTGTTAGTTTCTATAGCCGTAATACTCGCACATTTGTTTCGCAAGGCAAGTGCTAATGAACCACCCATTAGTCCTAATCCAACAATAGTCACATTGCTTTGCATTAATTTTTGTTTTGATTGGTTCATGTGCTAATTTATCTTTTATTTTCTTCCTATTGCAGCAGCTATTGCTCTAGACTTAGTAACCAGTTCAGCGAACCTCTTGGGTATAAGACTTTGTCCTCCATCTGACAAAGCTTCTTCAGGTTTTGGATGTACTTCAATTATCAGACCATCAGCCCCAGCAGCTATTGCTGCAAGGGCTACAGGTGTGACAAAATTCCATTTGCCAATCCCATGACTAGGATCTACTATTATAGGTAGATGAGTGAGGCTTTTTAATACAGGTACTGCATTAATATCCGTAGTATTTCGAGTGTATTTTTCAAATGTGCGGATACCACGTTCGCAAATTAACACATTATTATTACCCTCAGAAAGAATGTATTCTGCACTCATCAACAGTTCTTCTAACGTAGCCATCATGCCTCGTTTAAGTAATATAGGATGAGAAGTACGACCTACAGATTTAAGTAATTCATAATTTTGCATATTACGTGCGCCAATTTGTAGTACATCTGCATAATTAGTTACCAATGGTATTTGCTCTGGAGTCATTACTTCTGTAACTATTGGCAATCCAGTTTGTTCTCGAGCTTCAGCAAGAATTTTTAGTCCTTTTTCTCCCAGTCCCTGAAAGCTGTATGGAGAACTACGTGGTTTGAATGCTCCTCCTCTTAAAGCTTGTGCTCCAGCCTCTTTAACGGCATGCGCAGTTTCTAAAAGTTGTGTTCTATCTTCTACTGAACATGGACCGGCAATTATTCCGATCTGTGAATCTCCGAATTTGATTTTGTTAACATTGACAATAGTGTCAGTTTCATAGAGGTCTCTAGATACTAGCTTGTAGGGTTGCAAGACTTTCACAGATTTTTCTACTCCTTCCATAACCTCGTACGTACGTCTATCAATTGGTCTATCATCTCCAATTAAACCTATAATTGTACGTTCTGATCCATCCGACAAGTGAGCCTTGTATCCGTCTTTTTCAATGCGACTAACTACGTTTTGTATTTGAGTTTGTGTTGCACCTGCGCGCATTATTATAATCATGATTAATTTGTTCCTTTAATATATAAGTCTGGTCTCAGAGATTGAGCTTCATCTATGTATACGTGTACAATTTGTTCTGGTGATTTGACAGTATTCCAATGTATGAGTATGCGAAGACATTTCTTAAGTCCATGTGATACCTCCATTTCATGTCCACATAGTAATGCAACATTTGTCCAACCTAAATCCCGTGCTGCTAATGCAGGATATTCGGCATTGATATCAGGCGTAGTAGTAAAAATTGCTGA
>DBHI01000070.1 GCA_002296125.1 Anaerolineales bacterium UBA832
AACTTATCTGTGCTTGACGATTTTCAATTGCTAGGGCAGTTAAATCTTCGTATTCAATGACTTGTAGACGTATCAATTGTCCACTAAATGCGATAATTGCAATTGCCATCAATGAATAAATTGTACCTGTACGCCATAATGGAATTAATCTTTGTTTAGTCATATTAAATTTTGATACGTGGTTGATAGATTGTATTGCTAAGTATTTTCATAATTGGCAAAATTAGTATGATTAGTGAGGCATTTACTAATATTGATCTAGTTAAAAAAATCATTTGAGCATTTGTCCAGTTTATTGTAAATCCAGTTGCTGACAATACAATTAAATATGTGATGTAATATACTGTACATCCAACAATACTTGTCAAAATATTCAGACCAATGTGATTGGACCAAACCTTGGTATTTACGACATTAGCTAGCATGCTGGCAAATAGAAGGGAAATTACATTAGTACCAAAGTAGTTAACAGAAAGAGTG
Organism: Anaerolineales bacterium UBA832; assembly: GCA_002296125.1. Taxonomy (GTDB): domain Bacteria; phylum Chloroflexota; class Anaerolineae; order Anaerolineales; family UBA11657; genus UBA11657. Next base: position 481 of record DBHI01000070.1, read on the forward strand.
TCAGTCATTAAACCACCAATCAGAGCCCAGTACATACTTGTATTATTACGATAAGCGATATTCCATGTTAGTGTTAGGATCAGGATTAGGTCTAGTTTAAAAATATCTTGCCAATCTGAATAGGGTAGTAGTGAACTTTGGAGAATTGCAGATATTGGAAGTAGGATTAGTCCAATTGTTATATTTTTCAAAAGTCCTCTGGAGATTGTGTGTTCAATAATGGTGCTAAATCAGCAGGAGTGAAGTTAGTAATGATCAGCACTATTTCTATTTTATTTAAATCAACAAAAGGAATAACATCTGCCTCTTGAAAGACATCATAAGCACGACTGCGCACAGATGCTATTTCACCAATTGGTATGTTTGCTGGTAATGAGCCACCTAGTCCAGATGTTACTATTGTATTTCCGGATTCAATGATATCGTCCAATTCTACATAGTTTAATCTAAGATCTTTAGAGGCTTGCCCAAACAGTACTCCGTCTGCTCTTGATTCTTGCACTTTCACGTTGATAGCCATCTTATTGCTATTAATCAAGAGAACTTTACTTGCTCGAGGAGTAGCTTCATTAATGATTCCTATTAATCCTGCATTTGTGACTACTGGCATTCCTCGTTGTGCTCCAGTAGTAGTACCAGCATCAATTATTATATATTGCAGAAAATTGCTTGAATCTTTCCCAATAACATTTGCAGTAATAAATTCATTTATATTGTCTAATTTTGTGTAATTGAGTAGTTGCGCTAGCATATCCCGTTCGTATAAAGCTTCATTAAGTTTAATATTCTCAGATTTCAGAGTTGCATTTTCAGCAGTAAGTGTTGCATTTATTGTTGTAACATTTGAAGATAGTAGGTGATTGCCATTATTGTTTGATCGTTCTCTTAATTCATAAATGCTAGTTTGCAACGGTATAAGTATATTTACTAGAATCCTTTTGAGTGGGTTAGAGATGCCAGTATAACTCATGGCTAACAACGTGACACTGATTAATATTAGAGCAATGTATACAAATAAGTTTTTGTTAGATTTGTTTTCGTACATTTGGTTATAGAGTAATAGTAATTGTGGATAAATTTGGTTTTAATCATCTAATTGATTTTTGAAAAAAGAAATTGTTTCTGCTAATCCTTTTTCTAATTTTACTTTTGGATGCCACGATAGCATTTGATTTGCTTTTGTAATGTTTGGTTTACGTTGTTCAGGATCTCCTTGAGTACGGTTGTTTTCCAGAATTGTTCCAGCGGGGTTGTTAATTAGGCGATTAATTGTTTGGGCAAATTCTAAGATAGTGATTTCATGTGGGTTTCCGATATTAGTAGGGCTTGTTATATCCGAATTTAAAAGTAAAATTATTCCGTCAATAAGATCAGAAACATAACAAAAACTTCTGGTTTGAGATCCATCACCATAGATTGTAAGAGGATCATTTCTAAGTGCCTGACAGATGAAATTTGGTACTACCCTCCCATCATCTATTGCCATTCTAGGTCCATAAGTGTTAAAAATACGAACTATTCTTGTTTTGACATTGTGCGTACGATGATATGCCATAGTTAGAGCTTCTGCAAATCGTTTAGCTTCATCATATACTGATCGGGGACCAATAGGGTTGACATTACCCCAATAGTCCTCAGTTTGTGGATGTACTAATGGATCCCCATATACTTCTGAAGTAGATGCCAACATAAAGATAGAATTGTATTTTTTTGCTACTCCTAAAGCATTTAGAGTGCCTAGTGCACCAGCTTTAAGCGTTTGAATTGGAAGTTGTAAATATCCGTTTGGAGCAGTTTGAGATGGGCTAGCTGGAGAAGCGAAGTGCATCACAGCATCTACTGGATCTTGTAGATCAATATACTCAGCTACATTCTGGTTTATGAAGCGGAAGTTTTTATCTTGGGTTATGTGGGCTATGTTATCTAGGCTGCCAGTTACTAAATTGTCTAATACTACTACATTATGTCCATCTTCTAACAGCCGATCACATAGATGAGAGCCTATAAATCCTGCTCCGCCAGTGATAAGTATATGCATATTATAGTTGTTAAAAACATATATTGCCTAACATGTTTATTGTACCATATCTCTTGTTATCTCTTGTTAGATTATACTCAATTTGATTTATCATTGACACTTATATCAGTGTTTTCAATACATTGAATAATTGCTAGAGTCATCATGAATGTATATGCCAGGTCTACAAACCAGTAAGAAGCATCTACCAATCCATGGGTCATAAAATTTATCATAGAAGATGCAAATCCAATGGTGATTGCTCTATATATCGGATCATTTGTTGTTTTAATTTTGATGCTGACATGTTTGAAGAATGTATATATAATCCAAATTATTGATGCGAGACCAAATATGCCTAATCTAGATAAGAAATCAAGAACAAAATTATGTGCATGAGACATATTTGGATCTTGCCAAGCTACTGGCAATATATATTTACCACGGTAGGCATAAAGAAAATTATCTAACCCTACTCCTGTCCATAGGTTGTCAGCAATCATTGATATTGTACTTTTCCACAAATTTATCCGAAAAAATGTTGGACCGAATGTCTGATTATTAATAGTGTTCATTCGTAATTGAGGCGAAAAGATATACACTAATATTAGTCCTAAAATACTGATAATAAAAATTGGTACATATGATTTTTTCCCATAATAGTAAATAGCGACAGATATTACAGCAAATGGTACACCTAATAGTATGGCGCCTCTTGAAAAACTTAATAGGATTGCTGTTAGCATTAATAAGAATGCAAAAGCATAGAATGTACGGCGCATTCTACTGAAGTAAGAAGATGGTACTATTGCCATAGCCATGGAAATAGGTAATGCTCTACCAAGAAACAGACCAACATTGTTTGGAGACCCAAATACACTTCGCATACGCAATATCCCATCGTCAGTGGCAATCAAATTCACACCTAGGATATATTGATAAACTCCTATTACAGCAACTAATAAGGCCCCAACTATAAAGTAGTCACTTATTCTGATAAGCTCCTTTTTGTTGAGAGGTGTTATACGTATCAATATATAAAATAAGATTGGTTCTATAATTATTACTCTGAGTTCCGTTAAAGCTACTTTCACTTCTGATGCACCAAATATTGATGCTGACGAAATTATTCCAAAGATTAGTACTCCTTTGTCCAGATTACTTAACTTAAATCTAAAATAAGAGATTTCTGTGGATTTTTTGTTAGCAAAAAGTATTTGTCTTGCTATGGTGGATGCTAATGCTAAGAGAGTAAATACTTCTGTAGTAGAGAAAACTCTTTCAAACATTGCTTTAGGATACAAATAAAAAGGTATGACTAATGCTATCATTGCTAATGCTATTGATGGTCGTATCATAAATAGTATTAGCAAAGTTAGTAGACTGGTTAATGAGATTATCAGCCATGGTGATGCATAATATGTTAATGCTGATATAGTAGTTATTGCGATAGGTATTAGTTCGTTTTGTTTGTAAAATAGTTGGGGAAGTTTTTGTCCCCAAGTTATTCCAGCTGACATCCAGAATAGTAGACCGAAGCAAATCGTCGTGAGTAGATGAGCTCTATTATTCAAATAACTTATTGATTGATTTATATATTTTCTAATTAAAACATTATTTAAAGCAATGTAAGTCAAACTGATTACGAACAATAGTACAGATGTTACTAATGCAATTATTACTGTTGAAATGTCGGGTTTGTTGCCAATAGAAAACCCAACAATTGCCCACTGATTCCAACCGCGTTCTGCACGGATGCTAACAACATGTTTTCCCATTTCTAAATTTGTGGCTACATGTATTATTTCTACTCGATTTGCTAGATCTGGTGATGTTAATATTTGGTAACTTTCTCCATTAGCTGTTAAAGGCAACATATTTGCAGGTTTAGAGTCAATTTCAACGTATAAAGTTGCTCTATAATCACCTCGTCTTACAATGATACCTACATCTGTTCCTTCGAATGTGAAGTTCAAACTTGTATTTCCAAATTGAGGTATATCTGCTCCTAAATCTGAAAATTTCCAGTTTTTACCAAATTTGGCAAAAATGCTGTTTGGTGCATGAATTCCATGAGGTGCACCAAGCAATTGAATAGATGATAAATAATGTTTGATATCGCTAGCTATTGGTTTTTGATTACCATTCTGAGTTGTGATCGCAAAACCCCATCTTGGATCATTTAAATTTGTACTTGGTGAATAATTTTCTAGAACCATGACTCCTGACCATGGCCATTCATTGCGGGCTCTTTTGAAAGCTTCAATTGTATAGGTACTTTGTTCATTTTCTGTTACTTGGCCCCAGGTGTGATTAAGTGGTGATTTTGATTCCGAAGAGTTGTACCAACCGAATTGTGTAGCCCACAGAAGTGAATGTGTATCATTTGCTTTTTCCATTTCTTCACGTAACAATACATGTCTAGAGAAATTTAGAATATTGTGGTTGTAACGACGATCATTTGGGCTGAAATTAAACCCGTATGGTTTTCCAGCTACTGCATCAAAGTAATCAGATGCTCCTGCATCATATAGTTGTCTTAGGTAATGGATATCACTAATATTTTCTGGACCTGTCTCTGTATTTGGTGCTAAACCTGCTGTTAATACTACTGCATCAGAATCTAATTGATGAATAATAGGATATACATTTGTTAGTAAATTTGTATATTCAATTGCTGATGGATTTCTTCCCCAACTACTTTGTAGATTAGGTTCATCTCCAATCTGATAGACATCTACTATAGAAGAATATCTTGCAGTAAAGTTATTAACAAATTGTATAAATTGTGGATTTTGATCTGCTAATTGTGTATCTGTTAAGACTGCAATCACATTGATATTGTTTTCATATGCAGTGCGAATTATATGGTCGGAAATTTGCCAGTTAAATCCTGATGGAGTTAATTCAAATGATTGTCGAATCCATCCGAACCCTAATTCATTAATATCACGTAAAATTTCGTTTATTTGTTCATCTGAATAATCTTGGAGTTTAACATTTATTCCAAATAAGTTGTCTGGACGGATGTCCATGTCTTGATGTGGCAATTTTGTATTATGCCCCCGAGTTAAAGTATTGTATTGTATAAATAACACAATAGATATCGTTAATGTACAAATAGATATTATGGGAGCTAATATAGTAGTAATTTTTCGCATTTTTTACTGCGACCAACTTGGCTTACTAGTCTGACCGTCACTAGTCAGTTGCTGAGACATTTTTGAATTTGTACTTATTATCCAGAGATTTCCTTTATATATTAGTGCAATTTGGTCGTTATTTGGTGACCAGACAACATCTTGTGCCTTTAAGGGAGTGGCACCTTTATCGGGAAAAATAGGTTTAGAGTTACTTCCATCTTGTTCCATCATATACAAAGTATAACCAGAATTTACGCTTTGTAGTGGGTTATTTGCTTGTAAGAATGCTAGATTGTATCTGTTTTTGACAGACTTGGAAACAACAGGGTTTGACCAGATACCTGTTCGTTCAGCAATGATGGCATCAAAGCTATAATCTAGTGATATAGCTTTGATGTTAAAAATTTGACTATCTTCTGGTAATTCGAGACCGATTGGGTCTCCATGATCTATGGTATAGATCACAGAGCTATCTGGTGACCATGTCAATGATGGTATCCATACCCAATCACTCCAAGTTTGATAGTGTGAAAATTCTGATAATTCATTAATGATAGGTTTTTCTGGATCGATTATATTTATAGTACCAATCGTATCTGCTTGCGCATAAGCTATTGATTTACCATCTGGTGACCATTCAAAGTTCATACCATACCATCCGTAACTGCCTCCTGATGATGGTTCCAGTATTGTTGTATGTGTTATGGACATATCATTTGGATTCAGCGTGGCAGTATGGAGGTCATTATATGCTTGCCATCCAGGGGCAGTTTGTCTTGGTTCTCCAGTGGAGTATGCAAATGTAAGGTTGTCTACCGGTGACCAAGCAGCCCACAAAACGTTATCTATATATAGATCATGAGATACGGTGTTTGAGTGATTAGTGTTCACAACCCATAATTTGTTAAACTTTTTTTCATGATCTGCTTTGTTTTTTGGTGTACTAGAATATAATAAGTGTTCACTGGTGTTAGATAGTTGAAATATTCTTTCGTCTAAGGAGCTTTCAGTAGTTATTGGTTTTCTAATTCCGCTGGATTTGTTCATTACCCAAGCATTACCTGCTGATATATAGGCTAGGGTTCCTTCTATAGGTATAATTGTGTATGTTGTTTCTGAACCTACCATTATGATTTCATCAATAGGTTGTTCTAGTGTAGTGCGTCTTACAATTGTCTTGGATGATATTTCATCATTTGTGATGACAATTCGATATGTGATTTCTTCCATACCATTCTTGCCTGTCTGCAACAGACGACTTTCATTAAACGGTAAATTGTCGTTTTTTAAAATTTGTTTTTCGAATGGAACAATTATTGTTTCATTTTGTATTTCTTCTTTAACTCGCATAATGATGATTTCAATTCCATCTGTTAATTGACTGGATTGGTCAGGCGAAATAATGTCAAGTGGCCCAAGTTCGATGTTGTTCTCTAATAGAACATCTTTGACGATCATCTTGTTTGTTTGTACTGTAGAAGTTTTGTTATTGTCAGTAATAATAATAGTGTTTGATTCTAAGCCAATTTGACTGATCTGTTGGCAACTAGATAGTATTAATATGAAGTAAATTGGTATTATTTTAGTAATTCTCATTTTGTTAATCGTACCATATCATCTTGACGAAAATGCCGAGCCAAGCTAGAATTGCGTGCTCTATTTAATATAGATTATAATCTTAACATTGTTTGTAGATATATTTTAGTTTAGAAATGTTTATAATGTAGTTAGGGTGATTGAAGATGGACAAAACATTATTGAAAGCAGAAAAAAGAAATGTTATAGGTAAAGGCATTAAGAAATTAAGGCGTGATGGTTGGTTACCTGCAATATTATATGGTCCTAGTTTAGATCCGGTTGCAATACAATTGTCTGCACTTGAAGCTGGTAATGTATTGGGACGTATACAAGGTACAGTATTAATTGACTTAGAGGTGGAAGGAAATATTCACACAACAATTGTAAGAGATTTGCAAAGTGACATTTTGCGGGGTAATCCTACACATGTTGATTTTTTTGCAGTAGATATGTTGCAAAAGCTTACAATCAATGTACCAATAAGTCTTGTGGGTGAATCAATTGCTGATGCAAGTGGTGAGTTAGTTGTTATGTCTAACCTTTTTGAAGTACAAGTGGAATGTTTACCCAATGATATTATCAATGTTTTGGAAGTTGATAAAGAAAGTTTGACAGAACTTGGAGACACCCTAATAGTTGCAGATATAGAAGTTCCTGAAGGAATCACCATTCTTACTGATTCCAACGAAACAGTAGCTCGAGTGGCTTATGCTGGTATTATTGAAGTCGAAGAAGAAGTTGAAGATGAAGAAGCTCTCGATATTGATGCTGAAGATGTAGAAGTTATTGAAAAAGGTAAATCGTCAGATGATGAAGACCAAGAATTCAGTTCTGACAGCAGTGACGCTTAGGATACTGCTAATTCTTGATAAATATAGTATGTACGAGATTTATTGTTCTTGATACAAACTTCTTGCAAATATCAAATATCCAGTGTGTGCTACCATTCTATCTGTAGGTCTTAATCTGTTTTGCGTAGTTTTATAATTTCTTAGCATTACTTCTACTACCTCAAACATGCCAAAACTCGTATTATCAAGTGCTTTTAATAGATTAGAAACTTGATTGTAGGTGGGTAGTATAGATCCAAAAAACCCTCCATTTTCTAGACTAGATAAAACTTGATTAAGATAATCCCATGGATTATTTAGGTCTAGGAAAATTGCTGGTATATTTTTCTCATCGAATCCCTGGCTAATATCTCGTGTTTTTAATTCTACTCTTTTATCAAGTCCTAGTAATTTTAAATTTTCTGCAGCTATTTGTTGTGTATCCGAACGTTTGTCATATGAAAATATCTTTCCATATGATCCTACTGCTTCTGCAAAAGTTGCTGTGAGAGCACCGCTACCTGTGCCAGCCTCAATGATTTGTTGTCCTGGCTTTATAGAAAGTCTTAAGAGAATTAATCCTAGATCTTTAGGGAAGATTATCTGAGTTTTACGTTTTATTGTTCGGATAATATTCGATGTAGATGGTATAAGTATTAGGAACTGTTTTTCCAGATGCGACAAAATGATACTGCCGAATGGTTTTCCTATAATAGAACTATGGTGAATAATACCTTTATGTGTTTCTAGCTTATCTTCCTTGTTTGTAAATACTAAGAATGATTTGTTGTCTTCTAAGCTAATTAATTGTATCAGTTGACCTTCTTCTGTTAGTTTGATTAAATTGTTCACTGTTTATTATTAGTTTATAATCAATATATAAATAATTGCACTTGTAATAGTCTATATAGTACACTGAATTATATCAATATCCTTTTAAACTTGTTGTATAGTTATATTGTTTATACTAATGAGAAGATTTGAATATGAGTATTAGTCGAGGTTCAATAAAATATATATATTTGTTTAGTTTTTTGTTGATGTTTTTTAGTTTTGGCTTTGTAACAGCAGAGGGTTCTGGTAGGCCTTTTTATAGAGTTAGAGAAGGTGACACCTTGTATTCAATTTCTGCCAAGTTTGGTGGCACAATAGATACCATACAACAGTTAAATAATATTTCAGATCCATCTCTGTTGAGCGTAGGACAATTATTGGAGCTTCCCGGTTATGAAGGTTTTAGTGGGTTTTTAAATGTGCATAGTGTTATGCCAGGACAGTCATTGGAATCTTTGTCCTTTATATTGGATAATTCTTTTGACACTTTAGTTAAATTAAATAAAGTAGTTAATCCTTCATTGCTTTATGTTGGTCAACCTATAGTTTATATAAATGATGATGAAACAGTCAATAAAGTTCCAGGCAAACTTTTGTTACTTGAGTCTGGAAAAACATTATTAGAATTAGCATTGCATTCAGGCTTGAATCCATACGAAATTTTGATAGCTAATGGAATGACGCATTCAGATGTTTTTGTATATGGTCAGTTAGTGTATGTCCCTACTTCTGGAAATATTAAGCAAATACCAGAACCATTTTTAGATGTGAATTTGTCTAGTGTGAATCCTGAGCAAGGTCATCCTATTAGAATAAGTGTGGATGCTGATCCATCTTTTTCTTTTAGTGGTACATTTGGTGATCAAATTTTAAATTTTGTTAATTATGATGATATATTTGTGGCTTTAGTAGGAATTCATGCTAAGACACAACCTGGTCTTTATCCTTTTACTATTCTTGCACAAAAAAATGATAATGAACAAATAGGATTAGACTTTTTAATCCCGGTTAGTGATGCAGGCTATCAGTCACAAAGCATTTTTTTGACTTCAGATAAGGCAAAGTTACTTGAAAATGTCGATACTCGTGTAATTGAGGATCAAGTTATTCTAAATAAGGTATCGTCTTTTAGTGATCAGAAATTATGGAGCGGCGTGTTTGATGTTCCAATATCAACTGACTACATGACTACTATTTTTGGTTTGCGTAGGTTGTATAATGGGACCAATTTCAATACTTTTCATGGAGGTACAGATTTTGGTGCTCAGGAAGGCACGCCAATTTATGCTCCTGCTAACGGTATAGTAGTAATGTCAGAGGAGTTAGATATTAGAGGTGTGACTACTATTATTGATCATGGTATTGGAGTCTTCTCTGGATATTGGCATCAAAAAGAATTAAATGTCGAAGTTGGACAAGAAGTAGTGCGTGGAGAAGTAATTGGTTATGTAGGTAATACTGGTTTGTCTACAGGACCACATTTGCATTGGGAAATATGGATTAATGGTGTTCAGGTTGATCCAATAGAATGGTTAAAGTCGTAAATATGATAAGGAGGATTTTTTAACATGAAGATAAATGGCAAGCATTTTCATACTATATGGGTCAGTCCAGATGATAAGTCAGTAGTACAGACCATTGATCAGAGATGGCTACCACACAAATTTGTTGTGGAAGATTTGACTACTGTACATGAGGCTGCTGTAGCCATAAAAGATATGCATGTAAGGGGTGCACCTTTAATTGGTGTAACTGCTGCTTATGGTATGTATTTGGCAGGACTTTCAGCAGCTAAAGAAACAACAGATCATTTTTTGAAAATTATTGACGAAGCAGCGGAGTTATTAAGATCATCACGCCCGACAGCTGTTAATTTGTTCTGGGCATTAGATCGTCAAACAACAGGTATTCGTAGTATTGATGCAAATGTAGAAGAAATGATTCAGTTTTTGTTAAACACTGCAGCTGATATTGCTGCTGAAGAGTTGGAATCATGTCGTTTAATTGGTGAATATGGAGTAGATATAATAGAGCAAATGAGCAAAGCAAAATCAGGAGATACTGTTAATATTCTTACGCATTGTAATGCAGGATGGTTGGCGTGTGTTGATTATGGTACAGCTACATCACCTATTTATCTGGCTCACGATCAAGGCATTAAGGTTCATGTATGGGTCGATGAAACTAGACCTCGCAATCAAGGTGCTCGCTTAACCGCTTGGGAATTAGGACAGCATGGTGTTCCTCATACTATTGTTGCTGATAATGTAGGTGGCCACCTTATGCAACATGACATGGTGGATTTAGTAATTACTGGAACAGATCGCACTTTATATACTGGTGATGTGGCAAATAAAATTGGTACTTATTTGAAAGCACTAGCAGCCAATGACAATAATGTTCCATTTTATGTTGCTTTACC
>DBHI01000057.1 GCA_002296125.1 Anaerolineales bacterium UBA832
ATATCTCCTTAATATTTTCAATTTACAAACACTATTATATATGTTTCTAATCAACATTCAAAAAATCTTTTCTTCTCTATAAGACACTTTATAAATTTACGTGTTAAGCAAATATATTTGTAATACTCTCTCTGTACAAGACACTCTCTAAATAAAAATCAACAAACTAATTATTACTTAATTACATTATTTTATTGAAGATAGCTATAACATCCATTACTTGCTCATCAGACAACTCAGGACTTACTGGCAAACATAACAAAGAATCTGTCACTTTATCAGTCATAGGTAAATTCGCTTCTGACAATGACGTATCTTTATAAACAGATTGTTTGTATACAGGCGGAACATAATGTAATACAGCTTCTACGCCCTCTTCTCTTAGAGCTTTCAATATACGAGATTGATCACCAACGCAAACAGTATAACACCTGTATGTAGGGTCTGAATCCGCACGAAATTTAGGTAAATGCAAATCATGACCCTGTAAGTGCTTACTGTACAAATCCACAATCTCTCTTCTTCTTTTAGTCCATTCATCTAACTTGTGCAATTTGACACTCACCAAAGCAGCCTGAAAAGGATCAATTGGCACATTATAACCTTCATCTATATGATCTTGATGTCCAATTTTCATGCCTTCAAAACCGCCCGCATGTCCATAGCCTGTTAAAAGCTTAACAGCTTGATGTAAATCAGGAGAACTTGTAGCAACCATTCCTCCATTACCAAGACAACCCATAGGTTTCAGTGGTGCAAAACTAAAAACCACAATATCTGCATATGATCCCACTGGAAGATCATAATCACTACCTCCTAATGCGAGAGCTGCGTCCTGCACAATAGACAAATTAAATTTGTTAGCAATTAAACGGAGTTTTTTTACATCAGCAGGATGTCCATACATATCAACTGGTAAAATAGCTGATGTACGGTCAGTAATCAACGCTTCCACTTTACTAGGATCAATAGTGTAATCTTCAAGTTTTATATCACACAACACAGATACTGCACCAATACTATGTATTGCAGCGGTTGTAGAAATATCAGAATTACCTACAGTTATAACTTCATCTCCTTTTTTAACACCACAAGCTCGCAAACCAATTAACATCCCCATAGTAGCAGAATGTACTCCGGTCACATACTCATGTCCAATATATTTCAGGAATTCCTTTTCCAATTGTTCACCAGCAAGATGAGCACCTACTGAATACTCTGACAACAAAACCGATTCAAATTTTTCCATAATCTCATCACGCATAGTTTTGTGAGTCAAATGCACCAAAGAACGCGGAATTTTGTATTCTTTCATATATTTCCTACCAAATTATTTTCTTTTAAAAATTATTCACCACGTAAACGAGGATCCAATACATCACGCATCCAATCACCTAAAAAAACTACACCTAATACTACTACAGTAATTGCTATACCTGGAAAAGTAGTCATCCACCATGCACTTCCAATAGAAGCTCGTCCATCTGCAAGCATTAAACCCCAAGTAACTGACGGAGGTTGCACACCTAATCCAAGAAAACTCAAGGAAGATTCTGCAATAATTGTCACTCCAACCTGCAATGCTGCTAAGACTACTGCAGATGACATAACATTAGGCAAGATATGCTGAAACATAATTTTTAATTTTGATTGACCTACTACAGTTGCGGCAATAACATAATCAAGTTCCTTAGCCACTAAAACTTCTCCTCTCGTAACACGTGCATAAGTTACCCATCCAGTAAAACCTAATATTAATATCAGAGTAAAAATACCAGCTCCAACAACTCCTGAAATAGCAACAACCAATACAATGAATGGAATGCTCAATAATGCATCTGCAATTCGCATCATTATTTGGTCAATCCATCCTCCTACAAATCCAGCAATCAAACCATATGAAACGCCTATTGAACCAGCAATAACTACAGCAAATATACTGACTATTACTGATACACGACATCCTGCAATAATTCTACTAAATATATCCCTTCCTAGTTGATCAGTACCAAGAATATATGTGCCATTATCATCTGAATAACCTAGGGGTTTATATCGAGCCTTCAAATTATGTTGGATAGGGTCATGAGGTGAAACATATGGACCAATAATAGCCAATATTACTACCACAGTAACAATTATTAAACCTATAGAGCCCACACCTGTTAATCGTCTACCTTTTAAAGTTGATACTATAGCTTTCACTTATTACACTCCCTACTAACCATAATTATATTTTCTATATTAGCTGGATATCACTCGACTTTAACTCTCGGATCAACTACTGAATATAACAAATCTACAATTAAATTAATCATTATAAAGCTGAATGAAAACCAAAAAACAGCTGCTTGTACCACTGTAATATCTCTAACATGAATAGATTCAATCACTAGCCTGCCCAGTCCAGGCCAAGCAAAAACAGATTCTACTACTACAGATCCACCTAACAACCAACCTAACTGTAAACCAAGCGCGGTAATCACTGGAATCAAAGCATTTCTTAAAGCATGTACCACATTGACTCTTCTTGGTTTAAGGCCTTTACTTCTAGCAGTTCGCATATAATCTTGTCTAAGAGCTTCCAGCATAGAAGACCTAGTTAATCTTGACAATCTAGCAGCCATACCTGTACCTAAACACGTAGCTGGTAAAACAATAGCACGCAAACTATCTGAACCAAACACAGGGAACCAACCTAATTGTACTGAAAATACGATAATTAACATAAGACCAAGCCAAAAGTTTGGCATAGCCGTACCTAAAGATGCCAAAGCTGAAACAGAAACATCCAACCAACTATTTCTATTTAACGCCGATAATACTCCCAGTGGGACAGCAATCAATATCCCAATAATGGCTGAAACACCAGCCAATAGATAAGTCAATTTTAATCTACCTACTACCAAATCCATAGCAGGTGTATTATGTGACATAGATTTACCAAAATCTCCTGTAACCGCCTTGGTAATAAATACTAGATACTGCTCACTTAAAGGTTTGTCAAACCCCCAAGCTCTCCTTAGAGACTCAACTTGTTCCTCATTAAAATGAGGAGGAGCCATTATGGTTATAGGATCTCCTTTTAATCTAATCATAAAAAATACTAACAACGACACTAAAAACATCGTTATTATCATCTGACCAAATCGCGAAACAATATATCTTGCCACAACTAATTTCCTATGTTTTCATTTATTACTAAGTTAATCATATCATACTACTGCATCACCTGACTTATACAATCCGCTTGCCCATCTACTCGCTGCTACACCAGCCAAAGAGACCATTGCTTGCAAACCTTGAAACGCTATGTCAGGATCAGAATGTGTATATTGTACATTACGTGCAGAAGTTCTAACAGAACCCGGCACCATTTCTGCCATATCTGCTTCAGCTGATCGCAGAAAATCAATACTAATTGAAACAGGTGACTCTACTTTCATTGGTGGAGCACCTACATTCATTGCTTTCTTAGCACCCTGGGTAATGTCTGTCAAAATTTTATCCGGATTAAATGTACGCACAGCAAAACGTCCTAATCCTTGCTTCACAGCAACACCCTGATGGTCACCAAACAACTCTTGCGATTCCTCCACAGCAGGTCCGTCTCCAGTAGTTAAAGCAACAGAAACATCATAAAAACCAGCATAAATACCATAGAGACCGATCTCACCTACTACTATATCATTGATACTCAAATTAGAGATAGTAGCAGTACTAATAGTATGATCAAATTGCCCAAACCTAGTGCCCATTTTTGCATGAAAACCCATGAGAAACAACTTGTCAAATGTAGAATCCATACCTGGCATTAATCCTACAGTGACACTATTTCCTGTAATCAATTCAGCCCTAGAATCTAAATCTTCTCTCCTAATATTCTGTCCACTATCATGACCATCCTTAACTATAACACTAGTCGCTCCTCCCTGGAAAGCACCTTCAATCGCTGCATTTGCTTCAGCTGTCATCAACCGCGTACCTCTTTCACGCCATTCAACATGACCAGTTCTAATCATAGATCCATGCGTCACTCCACCTATACCTTCCATATCAATAACAAGATAAACATTCATAAAAATCCTCCTTTAATAAGGTTGTAATACAATATAAACCAAACAAAAGATTATCAACTCCGTTGTGACTCTGCTAACATAAGCAATGCACGCATAGTAGTCAATGCTTCATATACCGTATCTACAGTATAACCTATACTTGTACCTGACAATCTTTCCACCCAAGGAAACATTGCACACACATCAGCTTTAGTAGTTTCTCTACCGCCTCCCAGTTGGATTTTTACCTCAACTGGACCTGCCATAGTTACTGGTTTTATATCTCCAACATTATTTATTGCACTTGCGGCATCTCTCTCTAAGCTAGCTCTTACTTCTGCCTCCGGATACAGCATAGCAAAACCATGTGTTATTCCTTTTTTTGTAGATGTAGTAACAATATCTGGAACTAAATCTTTTGCTTCAACACAAGCCGCATCATCACCACTTAAATATACCAACGGAATATTATGTACACCGGCCCACAATGCAAAAAATCCTGTCTCTCCAATTCTTAAATCATTAAAATATATCTCTCTAAAAGTGCTAGTAAAATTATGACTTAAGATACCATCTGCTACTCCATCCATTGCATGCATACCAACTATAAACATGGCATCATAACCCTCTCCTAGCAAATCACTGGTACTACCAAAAGACTGCCTATAACTAAGCAATTTTGCTTTAGGATCAATGTCTTTTAACCTAAGATTTGGTCTAGGAGGTGCTGATCCATGTGAATCTAATATTGTAAAATCTGTTGCTCCTGCACTACGAGCACCCTTAATGACTGTATTTACATCAATTGTCATCTGCTGTCTTTGGTTTTCATCATCACCCAACTCACGACCGCCTTTGGTAGGTTGTGGCCAATGTACTACTCCTGTAATGCCTTCCATATCTACAGCTATAAATACTCTCATATAAAGTGCTCCTCTAAAACATTAGTGAAACATCCCTCTGACAAAAGATTATCAACTCCGTTGTGACTCTGCTAACATATGTAATGCACGCATACTATCTAATGCTTGCTCCAGTGTATCTACAGTATAACCTATACTT
>DBHI01000141.1 GCA_002296125.1 Anaerolineales bacterium UBA832
CTCTGTCAGGGACTCTCATGATAGAGATGCTATACTCGGAGAAATATTTACAGCGACCAGAGTCGCAAATCGATTGTTTGAAGAAATAGATAATGCTGAAATCATCGGTTAAAGAATATTACGATACTAAGTTCTTTGATGGTTATATTGAACAGAAAAGAAAATTAAATAAACCTACCTGTTTGAGGGGTATGGAAAGGATTAAGTCCTATTTTGATAATTCTCAACCGACTCGCTTGTCTAGAGAGAATTTATTAAAAGACTATCTAACTTTAATTGATAACAGAAAATACAACTATTTTGGTACTGTGACTTCACAGTTCTCCAAATCGGAAACTTATTTCCGACAGTTGTTATTGGGTAATACGTATATTAGAAAACATAATACTACTGACTTACCTGAGCATATATTAAATAAAATTTTGCGTAAGCAATTGCTTTATAAACGTCAAGGCGTCCCAATTCCCAGTTTACTGGAATTGCTGCCGAAGTATAAAGCACAAATAGAATTTTACCAAAAGGGAAATTATATTAATGAACATAATGTTAAAAGTAATATCTTCGATACTCCCTATAGTAGATATACTATTAAGACTGCCCTTGAAGAAGCTGGCGTTAACAGTTTCTTTGGCGTCCTTGAATATGGCAAAAAAAATGGATATTGCCATTTGCATTTTTTATTACACCATGATGACATTGAAAATGTACGTCCTAGATTTATTAAAAATAATAAAACTGGGAAAGTGTCCAAAAGGTACATTACCACCGAAAAAAATAGATTGCAATCATTTTTTTGGCAAATGTACCAAATAGGATTCTCAGACCTCCAAATAATTGGAGATCTAGAGAAAACTAAAAATTATATAACTAAATATTTAATGAAACAATATCAAGGCTTTGGCATTGATAGATTAGAACCTTTGAATGAACATCGAAAAGTATGCGTTGTTCAGGGAAACGGATTCGTTATGCACAGTAAAGGACATAAGGACGGATACTGTGAATTAATTTATAAAGGAAGTTATAAAGATGGAAAAGAAAAAGAAATCGATATGCCTGTTAACAGGTTTTATGATTTTGATTTGTCCTATCTTGATATACATGAAAAACAATTAACATTAATATAAAGGAATTCTTATGAAAGAAATAACTAAATCTGAATTTGAAGATTCAGAAAAAACTAAGTTTTCAACTTTTGTCGATGGAGTTGAAAAGTATTTTGAAAGTGAGGCTTAATTATGGGTATATGGGTATTAAAACCGGCTGAAAGAGACGGTGGAGAAATGGTTTCAGGTGTTACTACATTTGAAAGCACCGATGATTCTACCACTCTTGGTACTTACTTCTCGAGTAGTGGAGCTTTAGCATCAGGTGTTCCTCGTGCTGGATTCACTACTGATCAAATTAGTGATGCAGACTGGTATGACAATGGTTATACAGGTTCGAGTGTTGGGTTTGCATTTATGCTATTTGAAGTGACTGCTATTGGTTCTAATTCTTCACCAACAATTAGTGACTTGAATAATGACCAATTAATAACTACTGTATTACATTCAAGTGCATCTGGAAATGCTAATGGAGTAAATCATTATAATGGTTCAACAACTGCTTATACAATGGATTGGAATAATCAATCATTAACCTCTAATGGTACAACTTACTCTTTATCAGGTTTGACACAAATTACAGGTAATGCTTCACCAGGCGTAAGGCAAAGAACTCAAGATAACACTGAGGGTGACGTTTACTACAACGGAATCCTTTACGGTTCACAAAGCGGTGGTTCTGGAGGTTCAGGCAACGAAGATTATGCTACAGATTACTGGAGCAAGACTGATTTTCAGCAAGCTACAGTTGGAGCTAAATCTCAAGTGATATCTAAGATATCAACTAATTCTAATGATATTCTTGAGTATATAGTCAAGAAGTCATTAACTCAGAATCAAATAAGGGAACTTTACGTTCAACTCGTAAAAGATGGAATAATAACATAAACAAATCGATCTATATCGATATTGAAAGGAATAACAATGACTACTAACGCTTTAGTACATGTAACAAGAAACAGAGCTTTTGCTCTGAAATACTTAACCCCAGCACTTAATTTCGTCCAGAAGAACTGGAAAGGAATTATGGGTCATTCTGGCTCAGTAGCTGGCGCTTTATGGATCGAATCAGCATTTGATGATGATAACGATCTAGCACCAATTGTAGAACAAGCTATCGGACATGAGCTTACAGATGATGAAAAAGAATATGCTATTCAAACTTATAAAGATTTAGCAGATGACATAATCTCTGATGATATCTTTACACCATTTTCAAAAAGATTGAATGAGTTTATTCAACCTACTCATCTAATAATAGATATGCATACTCGTAAAGCTTGGGTTACAAACAATTACAATAGTAATAACTATGTAAAATCCATTAAAAGGAATAGAGTTCCTAGATCATGGATGTACAGAAAGAAAAGAAACTAATCCAAATAAGCATTAAACCCCTATTGACAATAACCTCCTCTAAATTGTTATAATGTTGGAAACGGGAAATTTGCCGTAACTAATATAGTGCGCAATACGTATCCAACAGGGGGTAACATGCAAGAGTTATTTTTCACTCACGGAGTTAAAAAAGAACTAACTCATAGGTTGTTGCAAGTTCTTAATTGTATTAATGATATAGATTA
>DBHI01000044.1 GCA_002296125.1 Anaerolineales bacterium UBA832
TTCTCTGCCTTCAGGTGGAGGTGGTATTTCTCTATCTTCGTTGCCGGCCTCGTCTTTTGCGTATTGGTATAAAAAGATGTGCTTAATTTGTTTGTTAAACATTAATTTGTCCTTTTCGTTTGTTTCAGATTAGAGCTATTTATAGTTTGTCTTTCAATACGGTTATGTTGCGTTCTGTCGTCAAATTATTGTAATTTTATTGTTATATTATTAGTTGTATGTTTTAGCAAGTGATAAATGGGAACAAATTGTCTGTAGTAGGGATGTTACTCATGCTATACCTACCAATGCGCTTTCTGGGTTGTGATATAGAACATGCGTACTGTTTTGTGTCTCAGAGCTACTCTTCTTTTCCATAAATTGTCTGGAAAGCGAGAATGTCATAATCTGTGTAAAAAGTTGGAGTATTTCCTAATGCTGTTTCGTAGGCCATCAATGTTTGTCCTATGTGTGCTGTTTCATCACCATATTCTTCCGTCGAGCCAATGCAATCACCATCGCTGTCATCAAATGGATGCTCAAGGGCTAAAACGTGACCTAACTCATGCAGAAAATGGAGTCCGTCTAGATCATAGGCATCATTAAGAGCCAAAACATATTCATCACCATCCACAGTTTCTGAAACAAAACCATAGAGATCGTCATCGTTATTGTCATATAAAATTATTATAAAATCTGCTGTAGATCTTAGGTTTACCTGTATGAGGTTTATAGCAATTAGCTCATTAAGTTGGCGAATTAATGCATTGTATTGGTTTATAGCCTTGTGATCAAATGGGACAGTATCTAGTTTTCTGTATTCCATACCGCTCTCTTCTTCTTCGAGCTCATAGCTCGTATCATTTTGTTCGATGTAATAGTAAAGTTCTTTTTCATCATCTAATTCTTCTAACGCTTCTTCCGCCCAATCAGATTGAATAAGTGACTCAACCCATTTTTCCGAATCTGAATCAAGATCGTAGCATTTGTCTTCAAAGCTAAATACTGTCGTTGCTGGATCGGTCTCTGATAGATGCCTGATCTGAGTAGCTGCATCTGTTGGTTCTGATGTGGCAGTGCTAGTTGCAGTGGGTGGCAGGGTGCTTGTGGGCTTTCGTTCGGTATTCGGTGGTTCTGTTAGCGAGGATTGTGGCGCAGTCGAAGCAGGTACGAGTGCGGTGGGGATGATCACCGTAGGAGTAGCGAGGCTCTCGTCCGTTGCTGTCGCTCCAAGTGGCTCTGGAGTGACGATTGATTTCTTTACGATAGTTTCCGTTGCCATTGCGGAACATGCGGCAAGTAGTAAGCTGGAAGCTATGATTCCTATTGTTGTTTTCATAGATATTTTGATACTGAAATTTTGTAGAGTTTGTCGAATAATGTTATTGATAAATATTAGCTATTTCGTGTAGAACATCAAATTCCCACTTTTCGTCATCTTCATATGTAGATGCTTCTGCTAATTTAATTATAACAATATCCTTAGAAGCATTTATATACATGTGTTGACCTGATACGCCCAGTCCTAGTTGTATGTTATCTGCTGGGTGCCACATTTGGGCTGAGTAACCCCAATCGTCATAGTTTTCCATTTTTACGGGTGATGCTAGACGTTCTATCCACCGTTCTGAAATCAATCTATCAGCTCCTAACATTCCTTCATTTGCGATTAATAATCCTATACGAGCTAGGTCCTTAGCAGTACACACAAAACCAGAAAAAGCTTTTTCTGTTCCTCCTACTTTGTCTACTAACCATAGTGCAGGATATTCTGCTCCTATGGGCTTCCAGAAAAAATCAGCAAACAAATCAGATATTGTATTGCCTGTAATTTTCGAAGCAACCATTCCTAGTATTTGTGTGTCTATGCTTCGGTACTCTATCTTTGAGCCTGGCGAGAAGGACATTTTTCTGTTCGTTGTAATAAAATGGTTGTGGTCTGTAGTAGAGTACATTCTTACGACGGGGGATAAGTATCCTAGTAGTGTATCAGGATAATCCTCAGGCACATCTATTCCCGACTGCATATCTAGCAGATGGCGAATTGTTATAGTGTCAAAGTTAGTTCCTGTGAGCCATTCAGGAAAATAGTGTACGAGAAGCTCATCTTCATTTATTATTTTTTGGTCAATTAGTTTACCTACAACTAATGATGTCATTACTTTGCTAATAGATTGAGTCGGAAATAAATATTCTTTACTATAAGTAGGGTCGTACCATTCGTGTGTGATTTGATTGTTGCGTATTAGTATGAATGCACGCGTGCGACTTTCGGAAAGGAATGTTTGAAATGGTACTGTTTTCCCTTTCCATGATACCGTGTTTATTTCTTCCTGGTTCTTTGTGTAAGGAATTAATAGATTTTGGTTATTATTGTCTATAGGTACTTGGTGGTAGCTCATGTATGATGGCAATGCAGACGGGTTTCTTTCAGAAATTAAAACCATTTGTGATAGTTTTATAGGATTAGGATAACGTAGATATGATGTGATTGATAGTAATATCAGGTATATAGTAGATATTGATATTATAATTATTGATGTTGATTTTAAGAAGCGCGATTTCATTAGTAGATGTTTTTCTGGCATGAATGATGTTTGTATAAGTATACTTATCAAGTTTTAGTGATATTCTTGATATTTATATTATGAGTTATGTAATATTGCAAGTAATCAGTAGCTAATAACTCGCAATAGTAGCGAGTTTATTCACGATACACTTATAATTGTCAATTTTATTCATTGGATGTATATTTGAGTGATGTTAGGACTTGTAGTCACTCTTAGTGTTTTTGTATATGTCGTTTGGTATTTTAGACATGCGAACATACCGCAACCACCTCGTATTGTTAATCCAATTAAGTGGGTGATGTTGACAATCATTGGTTTAGCGGTTTTGCAGAACCTAGTGTTTGTGTTATTCAGGTAGCTATCTTCAATTTTTATCATCACTGTAATCCTCTAATACTTTAGCTGTAATAAGGTCATCGTCAGAACTCTTAGCCATTCCCTCATAGTCACGCCACGCTCTAATCTCTGCACCAGCAAGCCAACCAAAGTTAAAGGGGGTGCTTCTAGGTGTAAATTTACTACGAGTTTGAGTTGTTTAACTTACCTTCTAAACCAGCTGTAGTAATTTTCCTGATTGACTCAATACTATATGGAGGGGGGTGCCTATTGGTATCACCATAGTCATAGTCGTCGACATCAATTTCGCCGCTATCAATTTTGTCCATATAACGTTGATAGCGTAGTCCTTCTTGTATCTCTTCGTAAGTGTGGTCTTTCAAGTTGTCTAACCTATGTTCTTGTATAAAGGTTTCAATTTGTATCCAGGCGTTTTGCCACTCTAGTCGTTTTTTAGGACTCTTTGGTATGCCGGTTATACCCCAAGATACTCCTACATTGTTAACTGTATCAATACGATACTTTATGTGTTCGTGTATTTGAGCTGCTTCATGCTTCATAGACTCCACTATTTTTTTTGTGACGCCCTCTGCTAATTTATAATCTAGCCTAACTCCTCCACGTTTAGTTTCTGTTATGCAAATGTCGCACATTGGTTTGCCATCAGATCGTACTCTCCAGCGAGTCTCTCCGTCATCGTCTGTGTATTTGCGAAACCTGATTTTGAGGGCAGGTCTAATACGTCGGTATTCACTAAGTGCACGCTTTGTTGTTTGGAGTACTTCTTTTTTATTTAACGTGCTCCAGCCAACGTAAGGGTGAGCTTGTCTAGTGGATTTAGGTATCATTACTATTGACTTTTTTTTACTCTATCGAACGCACCATCCCTGCTTCTTCTGGTTCGAAGTGCTCAGGAAGTATCGTGGTATTGTCATAGATGGCTTCATGTAAGTCAGCACCGCTTAGGTTGGCGCCGCGAAGGTTAGCCCAGACCAGGTTGGCTCTACTAAGGTTGGCATCAGCGAGGTTAGCCTGACTCAAATGTGCTGCGCGTAGATTAGACTCACTAAGATTAGCTGCTTGTAGGTTAGCTCCATTTAGTTTAGCCTGACTTAGGTTAGCCTTTCTGAAATCAGCATCATGAAGGTCAACGCCACGTAGGTCAACACCTGCTAGTTCAGCTTGTTCTAGGCTTTCGCCTGCAGCAATCTTTGCTATTACGGCGTCTCGCATGTCTATACTATAAACCCGCTGCTAGTTCCGCAAGAGTAATCATCTCAATACTATACACCCATCGCTTATGGGTTGGCAAGCACCGCTTCTTCTATCTTTTTCTGGGAAGCGTGCAAATACTGTTCAGTCACGGCAATATGGTTGCTACCTTGAAACGCTGATATAATGGGAACACTTCATATGCAATTCGGAGGCATATAATGGATAATAAACCAGAGGTTACACGATCAGTAATAGTTGGTGTGGACATCCCCTTCTGGGAGCTAGTCAAGTTGATAATCAAATATTCTTTTGCGGCTATTCCAGCAACGCTCATAATAGGGGTTATTTTTGTTGGTCCATTCCTATTATTAGGTGTGTTGTTCCCTGAGCTTAAGTAGTACTCAAAACATAACTATATTGAGCAAATATGTTGTTCATGCTACACCTATCTTCGATCCATTGCGTTTACCATAGGGCATACGCATTGGGTAGATAATACGTCTGGTTAGTATAGTTACTGGGCGTGGTAATTTAATGTCCGAAGTGTAATATAGGCGAGCTTGGGGCTCTTTAGCTCGGAAGACTTTTACGGTAGCGACTCGCAGGCTGTACCATCTTTGTCCCCATCAAGTCTGTGTATGTCGTTGGTTGTACCCCCACATTGTTTATAGCAAACCTGAGCTTCAGATTGCGTGGTAAAGTCACCGCAGTTAAGTGTGTTGGCATTGCAGGTGCATTCAACACCGTCGGTACTGGTATTACTTTCTTGCAATATTATGTTTGAAACATTTCCAGACCCATGTTCTAGGTTTACCGTATCTGAGCACGATGAGAGCATCTCCTGTAAAGCATAATATTCTGATGTAGTGACAGTCAATCCCCAATTGTATTTGATACGTGACCAATCCTTGGCATACTCACACCAATAGGCTTGATTTGGTGGTTTCCATTGGTCGGGTCCTCTGGAACCTTTGGAGCGATTGGCCGAAGATGTAACTGCTATAAGGTGGTCAGCGTCGGACAAATCATTCGCAAACGCTTTTTTCACTGAAGCATTCCAAGCCCATCCTCCGGAATGATGCGCATTGTGTAGTGGTACCATGTGATCAACATCTAATTGACTCGCGACTGATACTGTGGTTCCTACAAATGGGTCATACCACAGGCCAGTGTTCACTTGACATTGGCTTGCACTCTTAAAAGAGACTGGTGAGATGGATTCTGTGATAAGCACTTCGTGTCTTGTATTTTGGCAATCCCCGTCGATGTCAGACCAATGTGACCACTCCGACCGATTGTAAGTTGGTACACTTGTTGTTAAATCCGCGATTGCAGGCATCTGAATGGTGTCGGTATTGCTAGGAATGCTTGGTGTTTCCGTTGGTATGTTTGTTGGGTATGGTGTATGTGTAGGTAGTGCTGTATGGGTTGGTAATGCTGTATGGGTTGGTAATGGAGTGTGAGTTGGCAATACTGTAGATGCTTTAGTGGCAATGGTGGTTGTTACTATTTCTTTTTTGGTAATTCGAACTTGAGGTTGGCAGGCGTACAACAGTACAGTTATAAGAAAAAATAATAAAGCCAAAGCTTTTTTCATTTTTTTCATACAGCACCTGTACTTTTCTATTACATACTATACACTCTCTGCTAGCGGGTAGGCAAGTGATGCTTCTGCTAAGTGTCTGGAAAGCGGAACGGAGGCGGGCTTGGGGTTCGCTTCGGGAAAATACTACGGGAGTTGTTTTAGTACATTAAATGTTGAGGGTTTGCCCATTTATCTTCAACCATTTACGACAATCTTTGTAGTCAGGAATTACTTTGCTAACTAACTTCCAGAATGATGGTGAATGGTTGTGCTCATGTATGTGGGATAGTTCATGGACTACTACGTAGTCGACAATACGAGATGGTGCAATAATTATTTTCCAATTATAGATAATATCGTTAGTTATTGTGCACGAACCCCACCGTGCCTTGTAATTCTTCAGCGAGACACTTTTAGGAATTACTTTTAAAATTTCAGCATATCTGCTTGTTTTATCTTTGAGGTGGTGCTCTGCATGAAGCCAGTACCATTGAGCTATTTGATGCTTGATGTGCTCTTCTGATGAATCATGTTTAGTACTTATTAGGAGCTCGCCTCTTTTTAGTTTAGCTGTCTGGGCACTGTTATTTGTTAGCTTAAGACGGTATTTTTTACCTAGATACAAAAAAGTTTCACCGCTTACATATTGCTTTGGTCTTGCAGGCGCAATACTGCTTTGAAGTTGTAATTTCTCGTCAATCCATGTGCTCTTGCTATCGATAATGTCCTGGATTGATTTATCAGATAATACGTTGGGTACTGTTATTTGAACTACTCCAGCATCAATTCTTACTGATGCAGTCTTTCTTCTATTGGTTCTTATTATCTTGATATCAAAGTCTGATTTGGATGATGTATTCACTTGAACTTTACTCTGGCTAGTTCCATAAAGCGATCAGTTACTGCAGATACCAATGTCTTTGTTCCATACTGCTGTTTTAGAACCGCTCTTTTGATCTCTTTCTGAACTCTTTTCTTTTCATCTTGTTTATCAAAGAAATCTACAATTAATGTTGCTTTTTCCATCATTACAACTAGTTCTCTAACGAGTTCAATGATATTTTTGCGCATATTATCATTGATAGTATCATCGCTATGATGTTTCGTTAATGCTGCGATCAGGATGTTATAGAAAGCGTATTCAGTCTCGGATAGACCGATATCTTTGGCTCCTTTAATGCGATTTTCTTCAATATTTTCTCTCATTATCAATAACATCTGGGCTAATTCGTCCCATTTTTCTTCACATTCGGCAATTATGTCTCTTAGTCGTTCGGATAGTTTTTGGTAATATTCAGGGTCTTCGTCAATATTGACTTTGATATGATGCTTTATGGCATGTTCTATTTCAGATGCTTTTGAGCGGTCATCTTTGTGCTCATTGAGTTTTTCTTTATAGTTTGGTGCTAATAATTCCATTGGTGCAATCTTAGGGTCAATGCCTGTGGAATAGATGTGTTCGTCAATTAGCTTCTTAACTTTTTCGCCCGCTGCCGCAATATTTAGAAGTTCATCTCTATATCGGTTTCTTGCTCCATGAGCAATTTTCCCTAACTTGTTTAAATCAGAAATGTAGGGACCAGCTGACACATCTGGGAGGATGATATCCATTTGCTTGGCGAATTTTGTGAAATCGATTTCAAATTCCTTGCGTTTTACTTCATTTTCTAATGATAGGATGCATGTATCTAGATCGTCTAATCCGAGTTTAGTAAAGTGTTTCATAACTCGGGTATGTGTTGCCTTTAATTTAGGGATTTCATCTTTCAGATTCTTGAGTGCTCCTTCAATATCATCCTTTGTAAACGTAGCTAATGCGTCGGAAAGGTAATCCCTCAAGCCATAATAATCTATGATATATCCTCTAAACTT
>DBHI01000030.1 GCA_002296125.1 Anaerolineales bacterium UBA832
AAATGGAAGATGGGATGAGGGAGAACAATTTACTGATGCTAATAATAATGGAAAGTGGGATGATTTTAGAGAGCCTGAAGAATTTTCAGCATATATTCAAAATACTTTTGAGGTCCCGTGGATGGTTATTAACTATGGCGTGAGAATTGATATGGTTGATTATAATTCACAGGTTTGGTCTGATACGCTAGGTAATTTTAGTCCTGGAAGGCCTTGGTTTTATTCTGATTTAAACAATAATGATATTTGGGATAGTGGAGAGGATGCTTCTGATATTGCTGGTTTAGCTAGGCAAAAGATATTCTTAAAAGATTCAAAATGGTCTTACAAGATTAGTCCACGTGTTGGTTTTAGCCATGTCATTACAGATAAGTCAACATTTACATTTAATTATGGTCTATACTTTCAAAATCCTATTTATCAGAATGTATATCTCAACACTAATAGCTTAGAGGATCCAGAAGAATTATTTGAGGAAGGGGAAGGAGCCGTAGGTAATGCTACTATGAATGCTCAGAGAACTCAGCAATATGGGGCAAATTTTAATGTTCAGATTGGTGAGAATTGGGCTTATATGATAGGCGCATGGGTAAGAGATATGGATCAGCTAACGCGCTATACACTTGAAAGATCAGGTGTCTACCAATACAATGTTGCATCGAATGGAGATTACGGATCTGCAAAAGGCTTGGACTTGACAATTGATTGGAGATATGCTTTTTTTGGATCGCAACTGCAGTATACATACTCAATAGCTAAAATTAACAGTGAATATGCTTGGGCTAGTATTTCAGGTCAGTTTGTAGATGCCCCGAGTCAGGAAAATTTAGCCTATTATGATAGGCCGCATGATTTAACATATTATATTTATTCATATTTACCTTTTGGTATTCAAGCCTCTTTGACTGCATTTTATCAGAGTGGCTATCCTTATACACCCATAATTTTTAGAGGTAAAGATCCAGCAGAAGATTTGCGACAGCCTAACTCAAAGCGTGGTCCTTCGTATAAGAATGTTAATTTGTCTTTTTCAAAATATTTTGAGGCTATGGATCACAAATTTTCTATGGGGTTAAATCTTTTCAATTTGCTTGACATACGAAATGCTTGGGATATTTATGCTATGACAGGAAAGCCAGATGACCCAGGAACATATTATACTAATTATGTAGGCCTTCCAGGAACGGATCCCAATGGAGCAGGAGTATACGCAGATAAATCTAGTGGATATTATGATAGGCCTTGGCGTCTTTCATCGCCTCGGGAGATTAACTTTTTTATTCGGATTGATTTTGATTAATTATTATGAAATATTTTACTTACATTAAATTTTTTATTTTTTCTTTCGCTATTGTATTCGGCGTAGATCGAAAACTGAAACAATTGCATGGGCCACCAGATCCATTTCGACAATCGTCAGTAGCGAAGATTGGAGATAATCCTTTTCCTACAAATCCTATGAGTGACAGGGCTAAAGGTTTTATAGATCAGGGCCGTGTAAAGAGTGCAATAACAAATTATGGTAGCTTTATTAATTGGGATTTTCATCCTTCGGGAATTTGGGGTGACTACTCTTATTTACCTGCAGTATCGTTTATCGGTGCATTACCTGGTAATAAAAATACAGCACATTTTTCTTGGGAAAATTTAGAAACTATAATAGATAGTGAAGGGCTTCCTGTTTATAGTATATGGGAATCTTCTTCTGCTTATGATGACTGGTATCCTGTAAATGGTGATACTACCTATAAAGGTATACTTTTTGAGATGGAAAATGATGATGGACTATATAACCCAAATAATGAAAAGTCATCTATCGAAGAGATTAATGGAGATAAGCAATTCTATTTTAACCATGATGACAGAAAAATTGTACTTAGTACTCTTGGATCAAAGGATCCAAATAGGACCTCTGCTCGTGTAGGCTTTATTTATCCGTGGGCATTAAGACCAGCATTGATAAGTAGAGAAGATCAGTTTGATTTTTATGATTATGGTGAAGATGAGGAAGAATGGACAGAGGACGATGCATATGTGTACTATGGCGCCAATGCGGCTGAATCTCATTTTATTGATACAGAATATAAAACAGATTGGCATGCGTCAACGATGTCTAGGGTTAACTCACACCAGACTGAGTATAATGCCCAAGATATTTTTGCATCAACTCCATGGGTTTCGGGTGACGATACGTATCCAGTATTAGCTCATTCAGCTTATTCAAATACGTGGCCTCAACGTATTAACCCTTCTACTGGACAATTAGAATCATTTTGGCCAGGATCTTGGTCTCAAGACTTTAATATCAATCTACCAGGTTGCTCACAATCTAGAAAGGATCCGGATTGTTGGGAGGAGGTTCCTGGTCGTTTTATATCTGACATGGATGTATACATGGAATTTGATGATAGATGGGCTCATAGAGGCAATAACGTTAATACTAATGATGAATATGAACAGACTGGATATCCTATGGGGCTTAAGGTAATGGCTACAGCGCACTCCTATGGAGTATCGTATGCTGAGGATATTATGTTCGTAACTGTTAAAGTAAGGAATGAAAGTGGTGATTGGTGTGCTGAGGACGAAGATGGTAATCCAATTTTAGTTGATGGTGTTCAAAATTGTGGTGAAGGTATGATAATGCCTGATGGAACAAAATTAAATGGTGGACAAGGTTTTAATTATAGTGGAATGTCTCTTGGTTTTTATATGGATGCTGATGTTTTAATGGGAGACTGGAATGGTTATAATGGAGGTCTCCATACAAACGATGATGATTTTATGAAATATTATTGGGACACTTTAGTTGTGAATAATGATCGTATGTTAATTAGTATGGCTATGATTGGAGATCATGATGGTATATCTGGTGTTGGTGGTTATACGTTAGATGAGCCGACTGTTACTAACTCACCTGGAAATGATTTTGGGGTTGTTGCTACTCAGTTATTAGACTCTCCAAAAGCCACGGGTAGTATTGATCTTGATCAGGATGGAACCATTGACATATTCCCTGGTGAGCCTTTAAAAATGACTGATTGGCATTGGGTTGATTGGTATCAACGTCCTGGTGTGGTTTCACCAGAATCAAATTCAAGTAGCTGTTACGCTGGCTATGAAGGATGCCCAGTTGCTAAAAATAAAGAAGAAATCTTATATAAGCTTATGGTGGGAGACACATCGAATCTTAGTGCTGGAGAAAAATCCTGGCACTTTCATACTCCTAATCCTGGCACTGATTTAGGTGAGGAGCTAAATCCTCATTTTGATTCTGTGGAAGGTTTGAAACTAGAAAATGTTTATACTAGAGAACCTTTTGGGCTAGATTGCGTATTAATAATGAGCTGTGGCCCATTTGACTTACCTGTAGGTAGAGAAGTGCCATTTTCCTTTTGTATTGTGTTTGGGCAGACCGAAGATGATTTGATTAATAATGCTAAATTTGCGCAGGTAATGTATAATTCGCGTTACCAAGGTTTTACTCCACCTTCAAGGCCAACGGTTCATGCTGTTACTGGTCAAGGATATGTTGATATATATTGGGATGATGTTGCTGAGGAGTCTAAGGATGTTGTTACTGGTTATTCTGACTTTGAAGGTTATAAGATTTATAAGAGTAAAGATGGTGGTGCTACCTGGGGAAATGCAGAAGATATGATCTATGATGTAGACGGAGTTTTTGCTGGTTGGCGTCCCTATCAACAGTTTGATTTGTCTAGAGAACAAGATTCTCTACATTGTGTTTACTCTAATAGCTATGATTGTCCAAAAGAATTGAGGAGGAATCATGGTATTAGTGGACAGGATCCTTACTTTCCTTGGTTTAGTCTTGGAAATGATACAGGTCTAGAAATGATTCGTTTATCAGAGTCAGATTGGGTTGAGGTTGATGGTGTGACATATAAATATAAATTTCGAGATGAGGTTGATGTGGTTGACGGTCTCGAATATACTTATTCCGTAGTATCTTTTGATATGGGTGTAGAGCCACCTTTTAAGGTGACGTATAATAATATTGGTAATGGGCAATATGAGACAGAAGTTGATACTAATTATTCTAACCCTGATCAATGGGCAAGCCCTGATGGCTATGCGTCTATTGAAAATTCGAAGGGTACCACAGTGTTAGATAGAAATTTTGTTCAGGTATATCCAGGTGTTGTTCCTGTAAGTGATTTATCCAAAGTGCGTGTAGTCCCCAACCCATATAAAGTGGCATCGGGATTTAAAGAGGCTGAGCATTTAAGACAACTAAGGTTTACAAATTTACCTGAAAAATGTACTATTAGAATTTTTTCATTAACTGGTGAAAAGGTAAGCACTTTTGAACATGAGGACGCTGTATCTGGAAATGCGTGGTGGGATATGAGGACAGTTAATAATCAGGAAATTTCTCCTGGGTTATATATCTTTCATGTTGAATCTGAGAACTTGGATCCATTTATTGGAAAATTTGCGGTGATACG
>DBHI01000077.1 GCA_002296125.1 Anaerolineales bacterium UBA832
AAGTTCGAGTCTTATAGCGCCCACCCTTAGAAAGCCCTTGATTAACGTCAGGGGCTTTCTCTTTTAATGAACTAATCAAACTATTCAACACCCCTTTCTACTTAGTCAAATATATACGCTTGGTGGAAAGGTATGTGGTGGAAAGGTGGTACACCAAGGCGGATTAGGATTACTCACTTTTGTTTCTAGACATATAGTACTACTGTTTTGTAATATTAGTTTTATATGAATCGTTTTAAGATATTATTTATCCTATACCTATTATCATCAGGATTGCCAAATGCTCAGGATACAATAAATAATACAAAGATACATGGTTTTGGAGGTGGGTTAGGGCTTGGTTTTGGGAAAGAAACAGCTTCAAGATTATCTATATTATTTTTCCGCAAGACCAACATGTTTGACTTTTTTGTTCATTTTTCACGAAATATTAGCTCTCTCAGTCCCAATATTTATAAGGATTATAGTTCTTCTGCACCAGATGATTGGCACCACTCTTATGAAGGTTCCAAATACCCAATATTTATTATTGGTTTTGGTCCTTTAATAAATTACAAAAATATGGAATTACTGCCTTCAATTGGTATTTCATATAATACGTCAATACACAGATATTTTAATCAATCTAAAACACTGGGTGATAAAGGATATTATTATGTATACGGGGATGATGGAAAATATTTTCCGGTTTTAGGCATTGGGCTACTTTCTAGAAAATCGAAAGATCTATCCTTTTATGGTAATTGTCACATTGGTAAAATTATCAGTATCTCTATAGGAGTAGCTTATGAAATGGATGTCAATTATTTTTGAATAATAGTGTGGCAAAAAATACTTCACATAATTCATTTATACCTATTTAACATATTATATAATCATGAAGGATTTATTGAAAATAATTGTTTTGTCCAATGCCTTAATATCGATTGGGTTTGGTAATTGTGATAGTGATGAAGTTGAACTATGGGATGAGTGTTATTCCATAACCAATACTACTTCTTTGCTTAGGATAAATGAGGGCCTTACTGGAGAAATACCATCCGAGATAGGGCAGCTTACAAACCTTGTTAACCTTCAATTACAATACAATGAACTAACAGGATCAATTCCTACCGAAATTGGCAATCTTACAAGTTTAGTTAAAATAGATCTTCGCTATAATAATCTATCCGGATCCATTCCTACCGAAATTGGGTCTTTAACTAGCCTGAATGAATTAAGAATTCAGAAAAATCAATTATCCGGTACAATACCGTCTGCTATTGGAAATCTGACAGAATTGACCCATTTGTATTTATATGGGAATCAATTTACGGGTTCAATTCCAACTGAGATTGGAAATTTGATTAATTTAGTGAAACTACACTTAAATAATAATCAATTTACAGGACTGATACCGGAGACTATATGTAATATAGATATGTCATTTTATAATCCTCACCTTTTTGATATTTCCGGTAATCAGCTTTTACCTCCTTATCCTGACTGTGTTGCTGAATTTGTCGGCTATCAGTATTCTGAAGATTGTGCGAGCAATTATTTATTTGATGGAATTTGCACAGAACAATCTGATTTGGACGTATTGCAGAAATTTATAGATAACAGTTCAGAAACTATCAACATGGAAATGGATGATAACAATAATGGCATTATTGAGCCCATCGAGTTGGGTACACAGCACTGGTGGGATGGCAGGCTGACTGAGTTAAACTGCAATTATGATCTGGCAAATGAATTCACTTTAAGTGACCTGGGTTTATCAGGAGAGATTCCTCAAGAGATAGGTACTTTAGACAGCCTTGAATTTTTATGGCTGGAAGATAACCAGCTGACAGGCCCTATCCCAACTGAGATTGGCAATCTTTCAAAGTTGAAATATTTAATTATGCATTATAATCAGCTTTCAGATTCTATCCCATCTGAGATTGGAAATCTGTCCAATTTAGAAATATTAAAATTGGATAATAACCAGCTCACAGGATATATACCAGAAAGTATCTGTGATCTAAATATAGTTTTTAACTGGCAAAATAATCTTTTCGGTGAAAATTTTGCTGTATATAATAATCAACTCTGTCCCCCATATCCGGATTGTGTCGATGCTTATGTTGGTTTGCAAAACACAACCAATTGTGAGCTGGCTTCAGATACTTTTAATCCTATCCCATTAGACTATAGTTTATATGATCCCTATCCAAACCCATTTAATGCACAAACAACAATACAAATTACTTTGCCAATAAAGGATGTTATGATTGTTAAAGTATATGACGTCAACGGTAGTGAGTTAAAAACACTCGTCCATAGTATTTTTGATAGCGGAACGCATACGATTAAATGGGATGCCGGGGATTTACCTTCAGGTATTTATTTTATTAGAATGCAAACCAGACATTTTTCGGGTACAAAAAAGGTTAGCCTAATTAAGTAATGGTAAAAATGATCATAAGAATAT
The DNA here is from genome assembly GCA_002296125.1 of Anaerolineales bacterium UBA832. Classification (GTDB taxonomy): domain Bacteria; phylum Chloroflexota; class Anaerolineae; order Anaerolineales; family UBA11657; genus UBA11657. Next base: position 2,456 of record DBHI01000077.1, read on the forward strand.
TTATTGTCCTTTGTACTATTGTTAGTGCTCGTGACTTGTATGTTTCAAAAAGTGCACTAGAACAATATGAAACGGATGATTACCTCTTATTTGATGGATTCAACGATACTCTTGAAGCTTTGCATAGTACACATCCTAATTATGATCCTGCTTGGGATGCCATTGATTTAGGGAAAGACGGACCTATACCAGGCGAACAGTTCACGTTGGAAGCAAGAATCTACCAAGACGGAAGAACTACCCCTGCATGGGGGCATATTATGGGCTATCAACCTGTAGATATAGAAGGATTAGACGCAGTTCATGAATCACCATACATTTGGGTGTATGAGGGTGTCAATATAAAATATGGATTTGGGTCTGGTGACCAGAAACACTGGGCAATTGTGGACAGCGTAATTTTGAATAGACAAACATGGTACCATATAGCGACTACTTTTGATGGTACAAATTACAGGTTATTTGTTAATGGAGAAGAAGTTCATAATATTACGAACTTTGCCGGTAAAACACCTTATCCCACACCAGTAAGATTTATTGGAGGAGCGCATGTTGGTAACCAACGAGGTAAGTTTCATGGTAAGATTGATGAGGTCCGGATGTGGAGTGTTGCCAAAACTCAGGTAGAAATCCAGGAAAAAATGAATGACCAATTAACGGGTAATGAATCTGGCCTAGTAGCCTATTATCCAATGGATATAGACAATCAGTATGTACTCGATGGAAGTGGTAATAATTATCATGGAATAATGATTGGTCCAGTAGTAAAGTCACGATATTTTTCCGATGAATGCCCCAAACCTGATGGAACTATGTATTGTCCCTATCCAACCATCGCAAGTGCTTTAGAAGATGTGCGGGCATGGGATCGTATTATTATACGTGAAGGTCGCTATACCGAGTTTATTATGAGAGATGGAATCAATATTGAAGGGACTGATTATAGCTGGGACCAACTAGATCCTGGTTTTGGCGGGCCTCCGACAAACACAATTACTATTGAACCATACCCAAATGAAAACGTGGTTATTGATGGGACTGTATCTATAGATGTTAATTGGGAACCATATTATCATAATGGCCGTGGTTTATTTCGGGCAATCCTTGATTCTGCTGCTATTGCTGATGAGATCCAGAGACCTTTTAGGGACGTTTACGGGGTATGGATTAATGACAGGTATCAGATACCTGCGGTTTCCCCGAATATTAAAAATCCAACAGACCCTTCCTATGGCGGTCCAAATGATCATGTACCTGGAACATTTTGGGAAGTTGATGTTGTACCGGCACTTTTACGATACGAAAATTGGGGGGAAGGTAGTGTAATATCCATTGATCGTGAGTACGGACTAGCAAGACTTGATATGCTTGATACATTAGAAGAATGGGCTTTTGACCCGCAAAATGAAATGCTATACATTTATGCGGATGAGCGGTTTATACCATCATCTACAAATGTAAGAATAAGAGTTCTGCACAGGATGATCAATTTCCAATATGTAGCAAATGTGGAATTTAGGAATATCAAATTTTTCGGTGGATCTTTGGACGTGATGGGTCAAAATGTATTATTTGAAGATTGCAAATTTGAACACCTTCACGATATTACTTTGCCTCCTTTTCGAAATCATGCCCCTTTATGCGCTGGTTTATTTAGTTCGAATGCGGATTTTATAAACTGCATATTTAGCCGTATCCCTTTTGTATACTCATTGAAAATAGGTGGAATACACAGTCTGGTTGAGAACTGCCTGTTTACCAATATGGATTGGTGGGCAAATCCTGGAGGTGGTGGCCCTGCCCTGGGATACGTATGTCGGTTCGTGACGTTTGAGAACAGCAAGATCGGTGGCGTGCACGGATCATCCTTAATGGAATACTGTCGAATCGAAGATTATATTGATCCTTGTGACTGCAGCGGTATTAATCGCGGTGCCCATGGGGCTCCAAGATCAATGACAAGATATAACTGGGTTATAAATGGACCAGGTACTAATGGTATGAGATTTGATGGAGGAAAGATTGGTGCAGGAAATAGGCGCGGTGATGTTCATCATTTTGTTACAATAGGCAACCATCGAGGAATGCGGCTGAAAGGTGACTATCACGATGTGTACCATGTTACTGCATATGACAACTCGACGTGGGATATCGATTTTTTTGTCGGGAAATATGCTGAACCAGGGGAATTAAATCAGGGCTTTGACCTTGATTACACACCTGGGAACATTCATTCAGTGCTTAAAAATAGTTTGGTAGAAAGTTCTTTGGGATGCCCTACACCTGACTGTTGGCCATATCCACCATCTGAAACTGGGTTCACTAATCCTCTCGATGCTTTTCACCTTTTAGAAAATGGGATCTGGTTTGGCAGAGCGCTTGGCTACCCATCTCTTCATAAAGAATTGACAAATCCCTGGCTAGGAAGTCTTGCTGATCCTGATTCCCTTTACTCTGATGGCTACTATCCTCCTGATGATCGTACGCAGGATTATGATTTTCGGCCCCGAAAGGGATCTACTTTAATAGACGCTGGTGTGGTGATACCAGGGATTAATGATGGTCAGGATCTACAATTTAATTGGCCTCTAGCTTACCCAGGACAGAATCGCAGATTTGTTGGTGATGCCCCAGATATAGGAGCCTATGAGTATGGTGATTCTGTCTATTGGATACCTGGTTACCGATATCCACATCCTAGTTTTCCTATTCCTCGCAACAATGCGGTAGATGTGATACCTGACTACAGTGTTGTCTGGAACTATCCTTATAAAAAAGATTATTCCAGTACCATGGCAAGTGTGACTATCAATGGTCCTGGTGTTGATCGATCGGAAATTTTTCGATATCCTAATAATGTTATGTTCCAAGAGTTTCAACCAGGTGGTTTTTATACCTGGTCTGTTTCTGTGGATGGTATGAGCGGAGGGACATGGTCATTCCAGGTGGATAATGATATTTTCCCAATGAATGATCGATCTATAGACACGACCTTGCATGAAGTTATACCACTAAATAATCAAAAAACTCTAGAAGTGTTTGAAAATAATATTGCTTTCTTGTTGTTTGATATTCCATCTTCCGTTGATAACAGTTGGGATATTGATTTCAATCTTTTTGTTAAAGAGGTTGAAAACCTTACTGGAGGTATTGTGGTCTACAAACATGATTATCCTGATTGGGGTGAAAAAAATGATCAACGGAACATTGGCGTTATTGATCACACCCTTAGTACAGCAATAGATACACTACATTCATTGGATCCAGAATCACCTATTTCCCTTAATGTGAGCAGTATAATCAATGAACCAGGAGAATATTCTTTTGCCTTAGCTGGCTTAGATTCAAATGATCATGTTACTTTTCACAGCTATGAAGCTGGAGAAATTAGATCTCAAGCATATTTCGAATTATGGCCCAGCCTCTCTTTCACACCCAGCCTGGACTCTGTTAACATTGTACTTACAATGCCACAGAATGACAGCACTATAGTCCTTAGAGGTACTCCTGACGATAGTATTCTATTCCAATGGCGCCTGACGCATGAAATGGATTATAATATCAATTCCTATGTTCTACAAATTGGACTTCCATATGCAAGTAATGGTGGCAGATCAATAGACACTCTTTACATTGAGACCGAGGTTAATAATAATAGCGTTAAAATTTGTAAAGATGAAATATTGGATATGCTGATCGAGGCTAAAGTATTACAGGGAGAATTTGAATGGGATGTTACTGGAATATTATCTACTGGCGAAATGGTTTCAATTATGTCAAATAGTTTCAGTACAGTCATTGATGATGAAAATTATGAATTAACTTTTCCTGATGAATATCGACTCTATGATAATTATCCTAATCCATTTAACCCTGTAACGACTATTGCCTATGATCTTAAAGCATGGTCAATAGTGAATCTGCAAATATTTGATATTATGGGGCGAAAGCTTATGACTTTGGAAAGTAGCGTCAAGGCGCCAGGACATCATTATACGATGTGGAATGGTAAGAATAGTAAGGGTTCCCAGATGGCAAGTGGTGTTTATTTTTACCGCTTAACTGTAGAAAATACTATTACTGGTAAGAATGCCTATACAAAAGTAGAAAAAATGATGATCTTAAAATGAACTATTGATGTGAAAGCATAGTTCTTACAAGGCGGAAGTCATAAGTTCGAGTCTTATAGCG
>DBHI01000076.1 GCA_002296125.1 Anaerolineales bacterium UBA832
TCTGATGGAATAGAACCAGTGAGTCCATTCCACGCCAAATCTAAATAAGTCAGATTAGTCAAATTAACTATCTCAGGTGGGATTGGACCTGTGAATTGATTAAACTCCAAACCCAAATAAGATAGATTGGTCAGATTGCCTATCTCTGATGGAATAGAACCAGTGAGCCAACCATTAAGCCCCAAATCCAAATAAGTTAGATTGGTCAGATTACCTATCTCTGATGGAATGGAACCTGTGAGACGATTATAGCTCAAATCCAAATAAGTCAGATTAATTAGATTACCTATCTCTGATGGAATAGAACCAGTGAGTTGGTTATCACCTAATAGTAAGCTGTCAGTGTCTTCTACTGAATAAACTTCTCCCCATAAAGTTACTTCAGATGCAGTAGAATCTGAATCCTCGCAAGAAACCCACATAAGGAGTGGTATAACTAATAATAATTTCTTCATAGAAAACCTCCAATTACCCAATATTACAATGTAGTAGTCCTAAATGTCTAGAAACAAAAAACCCCACGAGGGTGGAGCTTATTGTTTATTTAATGAATCTATTTTAACAGTACCATCTTCTTAGTGTTAATATATTCACCAGCCTGTATCTGATATAGATAGACACCAGCACTCACTGGTTTACCATAGTCATTGGTAGCGTCCCATATTAGTGACTTATACCCGGGGTCTTGCTGTTGGTTAAGGATTGTTCTGACTTTCCTACCTAACATATCATAGACTGTAATATTCACATGTGTTCGATCTGGTAGATCATACCGCAGTGTTGTAACTGGGTTAAAGGGATTAGGGTGGTTTTGGTGCAGTGCAAATTCATCAGGAAGTAATCCTTCTAAATAGGCACTCAACGCATTAGCGCCATCAATTTCAATTGTGTATGGTGCATTGTCTGCTTCCACTGTATCTTGACCATCAGTGACATATACAGTCCATTCCAGCGAAGCAGCCGTAACGTTATTCTCTGACATATCTTCAATTATATCCATATAGGATAAATCAAAGGATGTAGCATTCGTATCCATACCATGACCACTTATTTCAGCACTGGTGACAATCATAAAATAATAAAGTGAATCACCGTTTGCATCAAATGATTCATCCCATGAGAATGTAATATTACCAGTATTTATATTGTACTCATCAATTGTTATTTGAGCGTTATTGCTTGGTTCTATTAGAGAGAACTCTGCTGGAGAAGCATTAACAAGATTAATATCAGTTTGATTTCCAGTTCTTTGGTTATTCCCTTGAAATGTAGACCAAGAAATTTGAGTACTGTCATCAATTCTTCCATAATTTTGCGGAGAAATTTTAATTATTGTTCCATTCTTTTCACCGAAATAAACATTTCCATTATATATTGATATTGGACTAGATATTTCTGAAAAACCGTAATAATTCCAGATAATAGTACCTGTACTATCAACCGCATAAAGTTTATAATCATCCGAGCCAAAATAAGTAATTCCATTATTATCAATTGCAGCTGTGCTTCTCACTTTTCCACCTGTTGCAATTGACCAATTCAATTCACCATCCGATGATATGGAATAAAAGGAACTGTCGTTTGAGCCAAAATAAATGTTACCTGAGACATCTATGACGGGACTTGTTAGAATAGAATCTCCTGTCTGATATTGCCAAACAATAGATGCGCTGCTACCTTCATCAGAAATTTTTACCATTCTGCCATCAAGTAACCCTAAATATATAAAGGTTTCGAGAGCACTATCATTGATCTTAGTATCCAAGGCTGGAGATGAGATAATTCCTGCACCCGTTGATAGAATCCAATCAAAAGAAGGACTATTTTGATCAATGGTTTCTAAATTAAAACAGAGAACTCGACCATCAAATGCGGGTACGTACAATTTATTGTCAAATGATATGCAAGCTGAAGCGTATACTGAAGCACCAGTATTATAAGCCCATAAACTCTGGTTATCAGGTGTAACAGCTTGAAATACACCATTAGCTGTCCCAATATAAACATTATAATCATTATCAATCGCAACAGAAGCAGTAGCTTGAGATCCTAATGCCCTTGGCCAGCTTGGATTTGTTACACCAGAAGAGTTAAATGAATAGAGATTTTGATCTGTTGAAGCAATATATATAGTGTGATCAGGAGTAATAGATGAAGCAGATTTTATGCCACCATCAACATCCAGATAATAATAATAATTCAAATTACTATCTAACCGATAAACCTTATCATTAGACGAAACAGCATATAAAGAATTTTCATTTAAGAGTGAAATGCCCCCTAAAATAGATCCTGCAGTCGCATATTCTGAAATTTGATATGGGAAAACTAAGGGGATATCTCTATAAGATTCGTAAGCACCAATATCAATTGCTGAATTTACTGGTAGAGGTCGAGAAGTCCCTTCTATGTCAACAGTTGAAGCATAGAATGTAACGCCATTAATCTCAATTGAGTCAATCCCTGCGCCAATGCAAGGTGAATAGTCAGATATATGTAGATTATTATCAGAAGGATTGATGAACATTGGATTCAAGTTTATGTTTCCATCCAGCCAATTTATTTCTCCCACACCCTCTTCTAATCCTCCTTTAATTAATGAATGAGAAACATTTAAATCATCCGAAAAGTCTTGATTAGCAATTTCGTGGGGCAAATTATTCCATATTATCGAGTTTATCACATTAATAAACCCATTGTTAGTTAATCCACCTCCGTACCACCAACCACCTGTCATATCATCAAATACATCAATACCAATATTTCCTGTGATTGTCGAATTTATAATATGTGCGTCCGCCTGATTTTCAACACCAGAGCCAGTATTTCTTGCTATTACACAATTGATTATTAAACTTGCATTATCACCCCCCCCTACTACAATACCGGTTCCGATGTTATCTGTAACGTATGAATTAAGCATTGTAAAAGTTTTATTCACATTAATCCCACCTGTATGATGGGTAGCTGTATTATTAGTGATAGCACAACCAGAAATAATAGGATTAGTATTCCAATCGCAGTGTATACCACCAGACATAGCTGCCAAATTATCATTAAATAAGCAGTTCCTAAATACAGCGTTTGAATTTCGTATAAGAGCTCCACCACCACTCCCTTCAGGCCCATCAGTACCTGTGGATGTTGTATTATTGGATATGTTTAAGTTGACGAAAACGGGATCAGATGATTCACAATAAATCCCTCCGCCACTCCAATAGGCATGATTATTTATGATACTAACATTGGATAACTTCGGACTCGCATTTGTACCACAATAAATTCCACCACCATAATAGGCTGGCCAATCTCCTTGTGCATATCCATTTGTTATGGTAAGATATTGAATAATTGTTGTTGTATCTATTACAAAATTTTCATTGTCTTCAAATCGAATTACACTAGCATTTTGGCCACCATCAATAACAGTAGTAGATTCATCTATTCCAATCAGTTTTATGCCGTTTGTGGCTGGCCAAATGATGTTTTCTACATAAGTACCAGCGGCAACTAATACTGTGTCACCATCCTCAGCAGTGTTTAAAGCTGCTTGTATAGTGGAGTAGTCTGAAGGCACATTGATTGTGGATGAGGCCATCTGGTTTGCTGTACCGGGTGATGGCGTACTGAAATATGCCCAGTTCGCAGATCCGTCCGGATATCTTCCGTAAGATATATCTTCCATTTGTTCACTAAACGTCAACGTATCCACTGCAGAGGTTGAATCCTGTAAAAATAGACCTATCTGCTCTCCAGCACCACTTAATTTGATCTCTACATGCAATACACCTTGTTCAGACTCCTCATCTGCCCAAAGCAGTAAAAAACTACCCGGTTGTATAATGGTAGAATCATTACCAGTTGGAATCTGGTAATAGTCATCGTAACTGCCAATTTCATCGGTAATTAAAAATCCGCCAATATCTACTGCTACATCACCATGATTATATATTTCAATATAGTCATCATAATCACCATTCTCATCTGCACAGCAGGTATCATTGGAAGCCAAGAATTCATTAATAACAAGATCAGGTGATGGAGTAAAGTCAGTATAATAACGCGGTAATATTTGATAATAATTATATTGCCCTGCAATTCCCTGAACAGCAAACGGTGCTGCTGGTTCAGGGTTACCAATAATATCCATATCACTATCAATTCGCATTGCTACAGTTGATGTGCCGCCATCATCACTGATATCTAGATTGGCACTATTGCTGGTTGGCCAAGAGTTGGAGGTAATACTCGCACCATTAATACGAATTAATTCCGACTCATAATCTTCACCATTAGCAACCAAACTTGCTACTGTGATAACCTGAAAAGTTGGTAGGGGATTATTCTGGCTAATTATAGTAATATCACTTGTACCGCTTGGTACAATCTGAAATTTTCCGTTCCACTCATCTAATTCTCCGGTGACTTCAACACTATCACCAACATTTATAGTAAGCACCTCACCATATCGAAATATAATGATACCGGCTGTTGCATCTTGTAGTCCATATTCTGTATTGGTGGCTTGGTAATTTGGAGTTGTTACTATACCTCGCACAGTTGCGCTGGTACCCACTTCTAGCGCTCTGGCTTCTGCAATAGTAACAAAAGATTGCCCAAGCCCAAAATTAGAAATAAAAAATAAACTGACTATTAAACGTTTCATAACATCCTCAAAAATATTTATAAATCAGGGGTACTACTAGTACTGTATAAGCTATAAAGAAACTTCCAACAGAGTAAATGTAAGGACTGACAGTCTAAATCACAAAAAATAGCGTAACAATGTGTGCGCTTCTTTTATTAATTGGGGTACCCGGTCTTTTTCGGTTTTCCGCGTTGGCAATTGGGTTGAGTTTTTCGATTTGAAGGCGTATCACAACCTTACCTCCATAAACCTTACCTCCAAACTCATATATTTTATATAGGCTTGATCAAGTATGATAAGTTTGATTAGTTCATTAAAAGAGAAAGCCCCTGACATAAATCAAGGGCTTTCGAAGAGTGGGCGCTATAAGACTCGA
>DBHI01000115.1 GCA_002296125.1 Anaerolineales bacterium UBA832
GACGTTTCAGGTGCTGAAGGACGTCTACCAATAACTGTTTTGCATGAATATGTACATGTCTTTCAAAATGCACAAACAGTATGGCCTAATGAACTGGATTCGGATGAGAATGGGCGTATACGAGTTTATAATCATGGTGCGGTGTGGCTGGAAGAAGGGTCTGCTGAGTTTTTTGCTCAATACTTTGCTGGACAAAAGGGTTGGGGAGATTATCAAGCGAATATGAAAAGAAATCTACTCAGCGCTAGGGATGTAAGGAGTCGTTGGGGTTTAAGTTTGCGTGATGTTGTAACGAGAGACGGTCAGGCTAGAGTAAGAGAACTGTGTGATTGTGGTGGACAACTGTACTATGAAACCGGCACATGGGCTGCAGCTTGGTTGGTAAATCGATCGGGGATTGATGAGTTTTTGTTTGATTACTTTCCGCGATTGTCGTATGACGGTTGGGAAGTAACGTTTAAGAATGTATTTGGTTTGACTATGGATGAGTTTTACGATGAGTTTGATGAATTCTTAGATCAGCCTATTGAACAACAAATGGCCATCTTGCCTTAAGAGATTTACTTCAAATCGAATATTCTTATGCTGGCTTGGGATTAAGGAGACTGATTGTTTTGGCAATACCTAGCCAGATGAAATAGAGAATTGCTACTACTGCGTAATCAAGTATGGGAATGCGCAGAATTTCATGAATTGTTCCTATTCGTTCTACTGATCCGTAGGCAATCAACAAAGCCAGTACATATCCTGATGTGATAAGTGTGCGTATGCGTGGGCTTAGTCCTAGTCCATACAATTGGGTCATGATAAACACTGCTCCAAATCCAAACCCAAACATTCTCCAGGCGCTCTCAGCTTGATTTATTGCCACAAGGACTCCGTGCGGGATGACTAATATCTCTAATGTAAGAGTCCACCATCGGTTCACGTGTGCACGGTTGAAGATCAGGATTGACTGACCAAACAACATAAACATGTAGAAGAAGCCGGCGAGATGTCCTATCGTTCCTTCTGTGGGGTGATACCAGAAAGTATAGATGATGGCCCATGAAAATAGGTAACCATGGTATTCTTTAATTAACTTGATAAATCGGCGGTCAAAGCGTATTTTTTTGCCAAAGAAAAGTCCGCGACGTGGCGCTTCCAGTGCTAGCACTATCATTAGCATAAGTGCTACTGAACCTAAAGCTGTGATCTCTGGTACATCTTGAGCTAGGCCATCGTAATATACCTGAGTCTGCAAAATATGTAACCCAACGAATATCAGATTGCCAATTAGTAAAGCCCAGTTGTACCAGCGGAGTTCAGAGCGAAATTTGGGTTTATTCTTTCGTACTATATATATTATGCCCCAGACAAAAATGTTGTGGAGACATATCCTACCCAAGCAGTTAACTGTGACATTACAGTAGGTTCGACTAGTCGCCATGGATAGGCAAATGCAACTGTGCTTCCCACAATCTCAAAACCAGTAAGGCGCACAGCTGTTACCGAAATGATTGCGGTCAGTATAGCTGATAGTATGGTCCCATTTATCACCATACTACTGATATTGTTATTGTTACGCCTGATAGATGAAGTCATATTGTCAACGGTAGTTTGCGAATTCTTTTACCTGTAGCCGCAAAAATTGCGTTTGCTAGAGCAGCAGGTATTGGCCCAATAGCTGGTTCCCCTACACCCTGAGGTGGACGATCGCTGGGCAATAATTCTACGAATATCTCTGGACTTTCGTCAATTGTAAGCAATTGATAGTCACCAAAGTTTTTGGCGGATGGTATTCCCTTGTTGAATGTTATTTCCTCTTTAAGGGCTGATCCAAGACCCCAAATTATATTGCCTTCTACTTGATTTTTGGCTCCATTTGGATTAACAACTAGCCCTGAATCCATAACAGACCATACTTTTGGTACTGATATAGTATCTCTATTTATTTCAACCTGGACAACTTGAGCAACAATGGTGCCGTAATCTACACAGCAAGCAATACCCATGCCTGAGCCTTCTTTAGTGGATTGTTGTAATTCGTTCCAGTTGGACATTTTGGCTACATGTAACAGTGCGTTTCTCACTAGTGTTCCTGTTTCACCACTTAAATGATCTAACCGGAATTGCAAAGGGTCTTGGTTGGCATGAAATGCTAATTCATCGACAAAGCTTTCGTTTGCAAACGTGTTAGCCAGTAATCCAAGTCCACGCCAGGCAGATGTTTCAATTGGTAGTTTTGCTCGATGGGCATAGAGTTTTAAATTTGGGATATTGTATATGATATCGATACCTCTTGTAGCACCGAAATCAGAACCAGCTATTGACCCGGCAATTGCAGGTAATTGTGAAAACAATACGTCTCCACTGGATTGTCTGTGTTCGTATGCTTCAATTGTTCCGTTAGAATTTATGCTACCTCTTAGCTTATGCTTCGTGGGAGGTCTAAAGCGATCAAATAGGAATTCATCTGAACGAGTCCAACCTATGTGTACGGGAAGACCACTTTCTATTGCAAGAATTGCAGCTTCTCTTGCACTTTCAGCTATTTGGCGTCTTCCAAATCCACCACCAAGATATGTGGGAGTAACATCCACTTTGTTCTCATCAAATCCTATTGCTTCTGCAACTGCTGCGGTAGTTTGATTAGGGAATTGTGTTGGAGTACGAACATACATGATTCCATCATCACCTAACTCAGCTAAAGATGACTGGGGCTCCAATGGTACCGTTGCAGCTAGAGGTGTACTGTATTCAGCACTAATGGCATTAGAATTTTGTAGTGAGGATGAAGAATCGCCAACACGTTTTAGTTCAACCGCTTTGTTAGAGTCTGGGTCTAGTAGTAGGTCAATATCGTCATTTTCTATTAGTTTTGGTAATTTCCAATTGATCTTGATTGCTCTTATGGCGTCTAATGCAGTTTCACGATCTTCCGCTACAACACCCACGAAATTATCTTGTAAAACAATTGAAATAATACTTTCAAGATTCTTTGCTTGATTAGTATCTACATCTTGCATTTCAGCACCCACTACAGGTGGTCTAGCTACTGCACCATAATAAGTTCTATTTTTAGATGATTTCATGTCATAACTGTACATAGGTTTTGCAGTCAATTTGGATTCTATGTCTAATCGAGGTACTGATTTACCTATTATTTTGAATGTTTTTTTGGATTTCAGAGTAGCATCGGTTTCTGGTGCTATCCACTCTCGTTCTAAGAGAGATGCTTCATTAAGAGTAAGTTCGTTTCCATTTGTATCTGCAAATACCCCATTTTTGAGTATAACAGTACTATTGAGATGCTCCTGTGCGGCTTCGGTGAGCATAAACCGGTAATTTGCTGCTAGTTGTCTTAAAGGGATAAATAGTCCACTTACACTTGAGCTGCCACCTGTACCAAAACTATCTGTTGGTCCTAAGAGTGTACCCGCTTGAAAAACACGTACATTTTCCCAAGGCACTTCTAGTTCTTCAGCTGCGAGTTGACCTAAGGCAGTGTGAGCTCCTTGACCCATTTCAACTTTAGTTACATTGATATGAAGTAAATTTTGGTTAGTAAATTCAAACCATAATTGAGGATCTCCATCAATGTTTCCAGAAGGTGGTCCTCCTTGTGACAAAAATTGAAATGCTTGTCGTCTTAGATAAGGAAGTAAGAATGGAATACCAACTGCTATTCCACCAGTGACTGTACCAAAACCAATGAGAAATTTACGACGTGAGAGCTTCCAGTTTTTAGTCATTTTTCAGTGTTGCGGCCAATTCTATTGCTTTAGTTATTCGGTGGTAACAACCACATCTACAATAATTGTTTTTCATGGTGTTTCGAATTTCTGTACGTGAAGGGTTAGGTGATTTATTCAACAAAGTAGTTGCAGTCATCATTTGTCCAGACATACACCAGCCACATTGTGGTACTTGTAATTCAATAAATGCTTGTTGAATTGGATGTAACTTACCATCACTGGTTAAGCCTTCTACCGTTACAATCTTGGCATTTGGAGGAAGAGAATTGATTGGTGTTACACAGCTTCGAGTAGCTTGTCCATTAATATGTACGGTACAAGCACCACAATATCCTGCACCGCATCCGTATCGAGTTCCTATTAATCCTAGTTTGTCTCTAAGGATCCATAAGAGTTTGCGATTTTGATCACTGTCTTGAAGACTGAATCTCTTATCGTTTACGTTAATTTCCATATTTTTGTTTCATTGTTTGTTTTCTTGACTACTTTATAATTTTATAATGACATAAACATTTGTGCTGGTTATTATGTTCTTTCAGATTGTACAAATAAATTATTATACATATTAAAACATATAAACCCATATAATGGCATCAACAAATAGGCAATGAAATGTTATATATGCTAGTCCTATTACACTGATCGTTTTGTTTGAATTAGAAAGTTTAGTAGTTGGTGTACTAGCAATTGTTCTAGTTAAAATTAATATACTGATTGCAGTTATCCACAATGATAATACAGATAAGAGCCACCAGTTTGTATTTTGGGTGTGAATATATGCAATTAGGGTAGGCATCCAGCAAGCAGCCGATAATAAGAATAAAGTTATTAGGATTGCAACTGTATTCTTTCCAAGAAAACCTTTATTGGAAAGAATTTCTATACTATCCTTAAATATCACTATATAGCAAAATGTTAGATATCCAAGTGCTGCTGGTATCATAGATATCATGAATAGATTTCTAAGTGCTCCTTGAACTCCACCCCATAATGCTTCATTGTACTCAGGGTATAATGAAAGTCCAATTACATATCCTCCAATAACTAAAATTCCACCACATATGTTGATCAATAAGAATGTATTTTTGGGTGACATGTATATCTCCAATATTTAATGAGTATCAATTTTAATTATATGATTTATTTTGATAAAATGTGATAATAAAACAGCCGCAGTTGATTGACAGATCAACTGCGGCTGTTATTTTTAATCTACAACAGTCTATATTTATTTAGACTGAATTTGCTTTATTTTACTAGTTTCCACTAGGAGTCCAGATTATTTCTGGTGGGAATGCTGTTTCTGAAGCAACATCCTCTTCACCAACTTGGAATATTGCCAAAGCTTCTCCAGTTGCACAGTCACCCTGATAATTTGTGCCTTGTATATCTTTGTCAGCACAACTCAAAGTTCCTGTGATACCTTTAAAGTTTGACGTTGATGCAATAGCATCTCTTAATGCTTGTCGGCCAATTTTCATTGATCCGTCATCATTTACGATGGCAACCTTCTCAATTGCATCTAAGAGAATATTGGTTCCATCATATGCATGTTCACCAAAAGGTCCTGGAGGTGGTTCACCCGCATGATCAAGGTATTTGTCTAGATATTCCTCTGCGTCTGCACCGCTCACGTGCGGTCCTGACATGTACATTCCAATTGCAGCTTCACCAGCTGATGGTGGGAATGGAGCGACCAGTAATCCATCAGCTCCAAATAAAGTTACATTTTCTAATCCAGATATTTCTGCAGATTGTGCTGCAATGAAATCACCTTCTGGTTGAAAAATTGGGAAGAATAATACATCTGGTGAATCAGCTGCTACCGTTGTTAAAACAGGGCGCATATCTGTATCACCCTTGTTAACAGCCTCAAATGCAGTTACTGTTCCTCCTAATTCTTTGAATACGTCTACAAATACTTGAGCCAAACCCTGAGTGTAAGGGTCGCCGTCATGAATTGCGGCTGCTGTATTTAATCCTAGTTCATTTATGGCAAATTCTGCTGCCATTCGACCCTGGAATACATCATTGTGTGCGGTACGGAAGTAACCAGGTTCGTAAGTTTCATTAGCATCTGTCAATTTTGGTGAAGTATTACTTGGTGAAATAATGGAAAGTCCAGCACCGCTAATTACTGACATAGCTGCTGTCATTGCACCAGAACAGGTAGTTCCAATTACACCCACAATACTTGGGTCAGCAACAACTTTTTGGGCTGCTGTTTGTCCACCCTCAGCACTACATCCGGTATCTTCACCTGTAATATTGATATCATGACCATGAATCTGACCTCGTTCTTCTACTGCTATTTCCATTGCATTACTAGCAGCTGTACCATATACTGCTGCGCCACCAGTTGTGGGCAACATGAAAGCTAGATGTATAGGATCTCCAGCATCGAGTTCAACAAAACCTATTGCATCTTCTGCAGGTGTTTCTACTTCACTTGTTCCTGTAGGTGCACATGCAGAAACTATTAGAGCAGTAGAAATAAGTAAAGTTAATAACATATTAGACTTAAATCTAAACATGAATATTTCCTCCTTTTACTAATTTAATTAATTATTTCAATACACTAATTCATCTGTGATACGAAAATCAAGTAGATTATTATACACTAATATTCAGTATTTCGAACCATTAATAATGTTAGTATGGAGTATATTGTAATAAGAAGATCATCTAGAAAGTACTATAATTGATGTTACGCCTAGTCCCAGACCAACTAATTTTGTCAGTGTCACAGGTTCTTTAAAAACAATAAAAGCTAAAATTACAACTACTAGTGTTTCTAGTGAAATAATAGGGAATATTATGCTTCCAGCTCCTCCAAGTTTTATAGCATATGCAACTGTAGTCATGGCTATACCACCAAAGATCCCTGCTAGCGCTGCAGCTATTGACATTCGTCCTGATAATACAAAGGGTTGTTTAAGATATACAAACAATCCTATTGTAAATATGAAAATAAAAAAAGCATCAATAGTTAAGAAGCTTGCTATGTCAACTTTATTTTCCAGACCCATTTGCCAAAAAAACTTCATTAGTCCTCCACAAATTAGTGCAACAATTGCTAGGTTAATTGGATTTATCATGTTTACTCCATTTTTCAAAAATATTTTATCTAAGTAATTGTTAAATGTTGTTGAGGCTTTATTTTGAACGCTACTATAAATAATATGTTTGACGTTATTATATATAATGCAATATAGATGCATATAGTTTCTATTGTGATTCCGTTATCTAGTAAAACCCCAACTATTACTGGTCCAATTGCAGAGGATAGTACAGACAATGACATTAAAAGGCTTTTGACTGACCCAAGATGTGATACTCCATATAGTTCTGCCCATAAAGCAGATGAAGTAGTGTGGGAGAATCCGACATTTAATCCAAGAAATATCATGTAAGGTATTACAACAAGATAATGATCATATATTCCTAAAGACAATGCTGCCAATGCTAATGGAATTAATTTGTATAGAGTGATTTTTTGTGCGCTAAATTTGTCAATTAGTGCTCCTGCAAATAATGTTGCTAATATACTAGTACTTGCATACAAAATGTAGTTGCCAGTAATCCAACTGCTATCCCATTGTTTATATGTAGCAATATTAAGGTGGTGGAAAAAGAACGCAGTAATAATCATTGATGTAGCAATTGATCCTGGTAATAACAAGTAAAACCTTGCGTCTCTTAACACTTGACTTCGTGTCCAATCTAGTTTGTTGTTGTGAAGCTGGTTGTTGGTTTTCTGAGATGTAACATGTGTAGCGTGAGTTTTCTCATGGTCACTAAGTAGGTATATTACAATTGGAATACAAATTACCGCAATGATTATGGCAGCTATTACGTATGTCAGTCGCCATCCGATTAATCCAATTGTTAATATTGTTAATATTGGCAGAGACGCTTCTGCAACCGATTGTCCCATTGAAGCTAAAGCAAGAGCGCTACCGCGGTCATGAAGGAAGTATCTACCCATGCTGGTGACTCCTGTGTGTGAAGCTAGTGCTTGACCTGAGTGTCTTAAAAATAGTATGCCAAGACATAATGCGATAGGACCATTGACGAATGCAAAAAATATACAGGCTACTAGCATAAATGCACACACAGTTATTGAAAATCCTTTTAGTTGGTATCGATCTATCATAGGTCCTGTCCATAACATTATGATGGCGCTTGCCAATGTTCCTATCATATAAATACTACTCCAATTAGTATGACTTAAGGAAAATTCAGATTGTATTTCAGGTCCAAATAGCCCAATAAAAAATGTTTGTCCTATACTGGAAAAGAATATCATTGAAAATCCAAAACCTATAAGTTTAGTGTTTTCTGAAAGGATTTTCTTATATCTTGAAATTATTAGTTGCATTATTAAGATTCCCTTATGGTATATATCCTAGTATTGGAGATAGCCATTTTTCTAGTTCGGTTATTTTCATTTGTTTTCGTTTTGATAAGCTAATAATTTGATCCTTGTTGATTTTGCCTGTACTAAAATAATTGGATTTGTGATGCGAGAAATACCAACCACTAACACTAGCAGATGGGTGCATTGCATAATGCTCTGTTAGATGCACGTTAACTGTTTCTTTTGCATTCAATAATTGGAATAATTTTGTTTTTTCAGTATGATCTGGACATGCTGGATATCCAGGTGCAGGTCTTATACCCTGATATTTTTCTTTTATTAGTTCTTGGTTATTAAACTGTTCATTAGGGCTGTAACCCCATAGTTCTTTCCGTACTTTCTGATGCATTTTTTCTGCTAGAGATTCGGCTAATCTATCTGCTAGAGCTTTGACCATGATAGATGTGTAATCATCATTGTTTTGTAAATATGTTTTTGCTAGTTCATCTGCACCTAAACCAGCGGTCAATACAAAACCACCTATATAGTCTACTTTTCCAGAGTCTTTAGGAGCAACATAGTCTGCCAAGCTAGTAAGTATAGGGTTTTTTCTGATTTGACGTTGTTGTCTAATGTGACATAAAGTAGTAAGGATTTTGTTTCTATTCTCATCACTATATATTTCAATATCATCATTATTGACTTGATTGGCAGGCCAGATTCCTATTATTGCTTTGGAATGTAACAGTTTTTTGTCTATGATCTCATTGAGTAATTCTTGTGCATCATTAAACAAGTGTTTAGATTGTTGTCCTATTGTAGAGTCTTGAAATATATTAGGATATTTACCATTAAGTTCCCACGTGGTGAAGAATGGTGTCCAATCAATTGTGTCTATTAAGTCTATGATTGGATAGTTCTCAAACAAATGTATTCCTGGTTTTAAGGGTACAGGAGGAGTGTATGTATTCCAATCAATCATTGGTTTTTTGGTGATTGCTACTTCATAATCAACAAAGTTGTGAGGTTTAGATTTTTTGTTGATCCTTTCTCGAACCTTACGATAATCTTCTTTTATAGAATCAATGAAATCCTGATTTTTTCTTTTGTTTAAGATAGAGCTTACCACATTTACCGCTTTACTAGCATTCGGAACATAAATGACTTGATTATTAGAATAATGAGGTTCAATTTTTACTGCAGTATGGGTTTTTGATGTGGTAGCACCACCTATCAACAAGGGAACTTTACACCCTAATCTTTGCATTTCTTTTGCAATGTATATCATTTCCTCTAGTGATGGTGTGATTAATCCACTAAGTCCAATGATGTCGGCATTTTCTTTTTCAGCGGATGCAATAATGTCTTCACATGATACCATTACACCTAAGTCAACAATCTGATAATTATTGCAACCTAAGACCACACTTACAATGTTTTTTCCGATATCGTGTACATCTCCTTTCACTGTTGCAATTACAATTTTTCCTTTGTGTTGCATTTGTTGGCTTTCTGATTCTTGTTCTATATACGGAGTTAAATGAGCTACAGCCTGTTTCATAACTCTTGCGCTTTTTACTACTTGTGGTAGGAACATTTTACCTTCACCAAACAAATCACCTACTACATTCATTCCATCCATTAATGGTCCTTCAATGACTTTTAGAGGTCTATCAGCATTACTGCGTGCCTCTTCTGTGTCTTCAACAATATGAGTAGATATCCCTTGAATTAATGCATATTCAATACGTTTATTTACTGGTAATTTGCGCCATTCTTTGCTTTCTTTTTCTATAGTTGAAGTTTGTCTGTCTTTGAACTTATTTGCTATATTTAGCAATGTTTCTGTACTATTTGGTGTTGTATTTAAGACTACATTTTCAACTGATTGTTTTAGTTTCGCAGGTAAGTCATTATAGACTGCTAATTGACCGGCATTTACTATTGCCATATCTAAGCCTGCTGCTATTGCATGATATAGGAAGACTGAGTGAATCGCCTCGCGGACAGTATTGTTTCCACGAAAAGAAAAAGATACGTTACTTAGACCGCCTGAGACTAGTGATCCAGGAAGTCTTTTCTTAATCCATTTGGTTGTTTCAATAAAATCGATCGCATATTTGTTGTGTTCTTCTATACCGGTTGCTATAGGAAATAGATTTGGGTCTAAAATAATATCATAAGGATTAAAACCTACTTCATCAACCAGTATGTTGTATGACGTTTGGCATATTTCTTTTCGTCTTTCTAATGTGTCAGCTTGACCTTGTTCGTCAAAAGCCATTACTATTACTGCAGCACCGTATAGTTGGCACAGTTTAGCTTGTTCTACGAAAAGATCTTTACCTTCCTTTAGTGAAATAGAATTGACTATACCTTTACCCTGAATGCATTTTAATCCAGCTTCTATAATGTTCCAGTTTGATGAGTCGATCATAATTGGAACTTTGCTGATGTTAGGTTCCAGTGCAATCATGTTGCAAAACTTTTGCATAGCTTGTTCAGAGTCCAGCATTCCTTCATCCATGTTGATGTCAATTATTTGAGCACCTTCATTGACTTGTTTTTCTGCTATAGAGAGAGCTGTTTCAAAATCGTTATTCAAAATAAGTTGTTTGAATTTTGCTGAACCAGTGACGTTACAACGTTCTCCAACGTTCACGAATAATGATTCATTTGTAATGTTAAACGCTTCGAGACCAGCTAATCTACATCCAGGTTTAATGTTGGGTATTTGTCGGGGATGTTTTTTATTAAGAGTTTCCGATATCTTTTTTGTATGTGCAGGTGTTGTTCCACAACATCCTCCAGCAATATTAATGAAATTATGCTTTGCATAGTCTGAAATAATTTCTGACATTTGTTCTGGAGTTTCATCGAATTCTCCTAGCTCATTAGGTAAACCAGCATTAGGGTGAACACTCACATATGTATTACTAATACTAGAAAGCTCTTGGACATATGGTCTTAGAGATTCTCCTCCTAGAGCACAGTTAAGTCCTACTGATAGTGGTTTCGCATGTATGATGGAGTTATAAAATGCTTCTACTGTTTGACCAGTTAAAGTTCTTCCATCTTTGCCTGGAATAGTACCAGATATCATGATTGGCAATTCTAGATTGATTTGATCAAATACTTGCTTGATTGCAAAAATTGCTGCCTTGCCGTTTAAAGTATCAAAAACAGTTTCTATTAATATTAAGTCTACTCCGTTATCAATTAATGCTTTAGATGATTCTTTGTAATCGCTTACTAATTCGTCAAATGTAATATTCCTTGCAGATAGATCATTCACATCATGAACTGTGCATGCACCTCTTGTAGTAGGTCCTAAAACACCAGCAACAAAGCGTGGGATTTGAGTTTCTTGATATGCTTGGTCAGCTGCTTCTCTAGCAATTTTTGCAGCAGCTACATTTATTTCGATAGAGTAATCTTCTAAATCATAGTCTGACATTGACGTACGAGTAGAGTTAAAAGTATTTGTTTCAATGATATCAGCACCTGCATTCAGATAAGAAGTATGAATTTCTTTTATTAGATGAGATTGTGTTAAGGATAGTAGATCATTATTTCCTTGGAGATCCTTGTGAAAATTTACGAATTGTCTTCCTCTGTAATCTTCTTCTGTAAGATTGAGCAACTGAATCATGGTACCCATTGCACCATCGAGGATGAGTATTCTTTTTTCTAATTCTTCATACAAATATTTCAATCTTTCATTACGTTTCATATAACAGTTTATGTATTTGATAATGTTGTGATATTACTACATGCATTGTAACATGTACATCGACAGTATGAATATATATTTGAGTGGTTAATCAATTAAATTATAGTTTGTGTACATTTTGTATAAATCATATATACTCACATAAAAGGTGAGGACAGTAAGTATATATTGTTATATTTGAGTGTGGTAGTTCCTGAACAAAAAAAGAAAATGCAACCTAAACAAAACGTATATATAAGATTATTAAGCTATTTACGACAGTATAAAACTGTCGTAGTTGTAGGTTATATTTGTATGATCATTGCTTCTTTGATTAATTTATTTATGCCACAAATTATTAAAGATGCTATAGACGAAGGAATCACTTCTGGCAATATGAATTTAATGATAACGGCTGGCGGACTTATTTTGGGAATTGCTTGTATTCGAGGGTTGGCATCTTTTGGACAACGTTATTGTGGTGAATGGCTTACGTATAGAGTTGCATATGATTTACGAAGTGATTTTTTTGATTCTATACAATCTGTTGCAGTATCTTTTCATGATGTTGCACATACTGGAGATCTAATGAGTAGAGCTACAAGTGATACTGCTGAAACTGAAAGATTTGTTGGAATGGGATTAATGGATCTTACTTCAGTAATAATGTTGTCAATTGGAGTATGTGTTGCAATGTTTTTTGAGAGTCCTTATCTTACTTTATTGTCTATTGGTCCAATATTGTTACTGTTTTTGTTAAGTGTGCGGTTCGCTGGTAGAGTTAGACCAATGTTTAAGGCAGTACAAGAGCAGATGGGTCATCTTTCTGCAAGAATGCAGGAGAGTATGACTGGAATTAGTGTGGTAAAAGCATTTGCGCGTGAGAAACATGAATTTGAGACTTTTGAAATTGAAAATATTTCTTGGTTTGAAAAGCGCTATAAAGGTATATTAGAATGGGGTAATAACTGGCCTTTGTTTGGATTTGCTTTGGCCTCTAGTGTTTTTATTTTGCTATGGTTTGGTGGCAAGATGTCTATCGATGGTAGTGTTTCGGTAGGATCTTTGTTTGCCATGGTTTGGTATGTGTTGATGTTGAATGGACCTTCTCAGAGACTTGGTTTTTTGGTCAATTTGGCAGCGACTGCTGGTGCGAGTGCAGATAGAGTTTTTGATATTATTGATGCTGAAGAGGAAGATGATATTCGATCAGATGGATCTAATATGTATACGATTAACGGTGATGTTGATTTTGTGAACGTGTCTTTTGGTTATAAACCGAAAAATAGTGTTGTTCATGATATCAGCTTTCATGTCTCTGCCGGTGAAACTATTGCTTTAGTAGGTGCTACTGGATCCGGTAAATCTACATTAATCAATTTAATACCACGTTTGTATAAACCAACATCTGGAAGCATTTTAATAGATGGTCATGATATACAAAAAATTAATCTGAGACATTTAAGGGGTTTTGTGGGTTCAGTTATGCAGGATGTTTTTTTGTTTAGTACAACTATTAGGGAAAACATTACTTATGGTGTAAGAAATGCGATAGAAGAAGAAATTGTTGAAGTTGCTAAGGTAGCAAATGCTCATGAATTTATACTTAAATTTCGAGATGGATATGATACTTTGGTTGGTGAGAGAGGTGTTTCATTAAGTGGCGGACAGAAGCAACGTATTGCTATAGCTCGTGCATTGTTAAAAAATCCAAAGATTTTATTGTTGGATGACTCTACTAGCAGTGTAGATACTGAGACAGAATATGAAATACAACAGGCTATGCGTAGACTTATGGTTGGTCGT
>DBHI01000019.1:0-11597 GCA_002296125.1 Anaerolineales bacterium UBA832
AAAACAACGATGCGCCTGTAGCAACCTTTCCTAGCAATATCATCTGAGAACGACTAGTAGCCTTTTCTGTGCCAGATGCATGAAATGCTGCCGATCCTAATGCAGCTACTATAAGAGTAACTATGACATAATTACCTAGACCTAAGGCTGAGAAAGATAACCACACAATCATCCACACTAAAGAAATCCCTGACAACCATGGTAAATTGTATCTGTCTGCAATCCAACCAAATATAGGTTGAGAAAGAGATGCCACCATAGCATAAATTAATGATATCAAACCTATACCAGCATTTTGTATACCGAGTGAAGGAGCTAAATACACCAATAACATTGAGCGTTGACTATTTAACAAATCCACCGCTAAATGATTCAACGCTATAGAAATAAAATAACTATCCTTAATCAAAAAAGATAACAATTAAAACCACCTAATAATTCATAAAACTAGTCCATCAATGTTGCTGACTACCCAAATATGATTTATTCTACCCATTCTAACTCACATACGCCTATAAAAACTTTATCCCCTGGACGTATCCCATGATCTTCCAAAGCACTCCTAACACCTAGCTTTTCAATAATATTCTGGAATCTAAGGACTGCATCATCATACTCCCAATACGTAGCCTGAGCCAATCTCTCTATCTCATTCCCTAAAATACGAAAACTACCATCTATCTCACGTACAATTTCAAAAACACTAGGATCAACAATGGTGGAATACACAATCTCTTCTTCTTCATCTTCTACAGTTACTGTTTCATAAGTGTTTATTAACACTGATGCTTTTTGTACTAGTTCCTTCACACCCAATTGCGTCACAGCGGAAATTGCATGCAATTCAATATCATGTTTTTTCATAGCATCTTGGATTAATGAAATTTTTTCAGACACTTCTGTTAAATCAACTTTATTTAATGCCACAATCTGTGGTTTCTTGACTAATTCTGAATCGTACAATTCTAATTCATCCATGATCTTCATATAATCAGTAATTGGGTTCTCAGAAAGACCATCTATAAGATGTATAATAACTCTAGTACGTTGAATATGTCGTAAGAATGATGCACCAAGACCCACACCCAAATGTGCTCCTTCAATTAATCCTGGAATATCAGCAAGTACTACAGTTTTATATTCTCCTAAATTAGCAACACCCAAGTTGGGTTTTAGTGTGGTAAAAGGATAATTTTCTATTCTAGGACGTGCCGCAGTTACAGATGACAAAAAGGTTGATTTTCCTGCATTTGGCATTCCTACAATTCCTATATCAGCAATAAGTCTAAGTTCAAGATCTAGTTCAACAATTTCTCCTAGGGCACCTTTCTCTGCTATACGAGGAGCACGATTTCTTGAGGATGAGAAACGCGCATTCCCCCTACCACCCATGCCACCAATAGCCACTTCCATTTGATCACCTATGTCGCTTAGATCACCCAAAAAACTACCAGTCGATCGATTCCTAACAACCGTACCAGCAGGAACAAACAACTCTAAATTACTACCACTCTTGCCAGTTTTATTGTTACCACCACCATTATTACCACTTGAAGCTTTATAATTTTTCACGCGCTGATATGGTAATAATGTGTTCAGATCCTTGTCTACAATCAAAACCACTGATCCTCCACGACCCCCATCACCCCCATCAGGACCACCCAAAGGAACATGTTTCTCACGTCTAAAGTGAACTATCCCATTACCACCATTACCAGCTTGCACGCAAATATGCGCTTCATCAACAAAATTAATTTCTTTATTTGACACAATAGTCACGATTATAGCATTCATCACATAACTTAAACACTTGCTCCAAGATGTTTACTCTGCTATGATCTCATGTATATAACAATCTTGAGTTAGTAATCTTTGTACTACTATCTTTAGTTCTTCTATCAAATAAATTGATATAATGATGAAAAAATAAAATAAAATGTCAGAACTTATATATCGCATTCATTCAGATGAAGGATCATTACTTGCTTATGTAATTAAAGCAAGTTTTACAACTGATATTACTTCATTCGTCACTCCACCGGAGCACAATTTTCAAGTGGGTTTTGTAGTATACCCTAAGCATGGAACAATACAGAACCATTATCATAGAAAAATCGATAGACAGGTATCTAATACATCCGAAGTACTAGTGGTTCGAGAAGGTAAATGTGAAATTGACATCTTTGATAATAATCAATGCCTTGTAGAGACACTTAAACTAAACGTAGGAGATGTAATGGTAATGGTTACAGGTGGACATGGATTTAGAATGATGGAAGATACGGTATTATTAGAAATCAAGCAAGGTCCATATATTGGCATAGAAGAAAAAACACGATTCTAATGAATCAGCATGATACCAGTAAATGAACCACTAATTGGAACAAATGAGCACAAATATGTGCTTGAATGCTTGAATAGCGGATGGATCTCCTCTGCGGGAACTTTTATAGATGATTTCGAGAGTACATGGGCAAAATATTGTAATCGTAAATACGGTATCACAACTAGCAGTGGTACAAGCGCACTACAAACTGCTGTAGCCTGTCTTGACCTTCAACCAGGTGATGAAATCATAATTCCAACATTTACTATTATTTCATGTGCACTAGCAGTAATATATAACAACTGTACACCTGTATTAGTTGACGCCGACAAAGACACTTGGTGTATGGATGCAAATCTAATAGAGGAAAAGATCACATTACGTACAAAAGCAATAATGCCTGTACATATTTATGGACATCCAGTGGATATGGATCCTATCTTACAAATAGCTGAAAAATACAACTTAGCTATAATCGAAGATGCTGCAGAAGCACATGGTGCACAATACCTACATGGACATGGTACTAGCAAACAAAACTGGGTAAAATGTGGCAGTATGGGCACAATGAGCATCTTTAGTTTTTATGCTAATAAACTTGTAACTAGTGGTGAAGGCGGTATGATACTTACAGATAACGTAAACCTAGCAAACAAGGCAAAAAAAATAAGGAACCTATGTTTCGAACCCAATAGACGTTTTTTACACAATCAACTTGGACACAATTTCAGAATGACAAATATACAAGCTGCACTTGGATTGGCACAAGCTGAACGCATTGATGAAACAGTAAATATCAAGAGAACCATTGGTTCTGAATACACAAAAAATCTAAAAGATATTGATAGAATAAAGTTGCCAATTGAACGTGATTGGTCAAAACAAGTCTATTGGATGTATGGTATTGTTTTGGATCATGATGATAAAATCAATGCCTCTGACTTAGCACTGCAATTACATTCAAAAGGAATACAAACTCGACCATTCTTCTTAGGAATGCACCAACAACCTATCTTACAAGAAATGGGTTTTTGTAATGATGAACAATTTGCTGTTAGCGATCACTTGTCTCAAAATGGATTGTATATACCATCAGGAGTAGCATTATCTGAAGAACAATTGAATCAAGTATGTGATACGCTACATGAAATACTCAATTAGGTCAACAAACATTAAGTGGAAGAATTAAATCAAAAAAAGGCGCAATTACTAAATTATCTTTATCATGATCTTTCCGATCACTGGTGGTCAACTGGAATGAGATTAACTGCTCATGCTATCCTAAAAACCCATATAACTGAAGGACATATATTAGAAGTAGGATGTGGAAGCGGTACATTTGCAAATGAATTGTCAAGTACCAATGACTTGCAGTCAACAATTGGTATAGACATTAACAAAAATGGACTAGAGCATGGAAAACGATTTACATCATTACAAGGAAAACTAGCACAAGGCAATTTTCATAATCTTCCATTTGCAACAGAAACATTGTCATTAACAATTGGCTTAGATGCATATGATCAAACAAGTGTAAAACTGCAACATGCACTTGCGGAGAGTCACAGAACTCTTCAAAAAAATGGGCTAATTCTTGTAAGGGTTAGTGCACACCCTTGGTTGATGGGACAGCATGACATATCATTTGGCACAGGTAAAAGATATACAAAGCATACAATCTGTTCCAATTTAGTTAATGCAGGATTTACGATAGAAAGATGCAGTTATGCTAACATGTTTATGTTCTTCCCAGCAATCTTGATGAGAATAGCAATCAATCTAGGAATCACTTCTGTGACAAATCAATTCTCAACTCATAAAGCTATAAACTACTTATTAACAAAAGTATTGCAAATAGAAGCATTCTTCCTTACATTTACTAATTTGCCAACTGGATTAAGTATATATGTGTTAGCTCGGAAAAAGAGTGAAAAATGATCATTTGTACTGTATTACCTACATACAATGAACAGGACAACATCACAGCACTTGTCGAAAGTTTGTTCGAATTACAAATTGGACCAGATATCATAATAGTAATAGATGACAATTCCACAGATATGACTGCAACAATAGTACGACAACTAGCAATCAAGCATAATTCTCGCCACCAACACAAACTGTTACTAGTACAACGTAAATCTGAGAAGGGTCTTACTTCAGCAATCCAAACAGGTATAGATATTGCTACAAACAGATACAAAGCAGATATAATTACTTGGATGGACTGTGATTTATCAATGCCTCCAAAATATTTACCTGATTTAATAAATAAGCTAATCAATGGATCAGCAGACATCTCCATAGGATCCCGATGGATAACAGGAGGTAAAGATATAGCTCATGGATTAATGGCGCGCACAATGAGTCAAATAATAAACAAACTAGCACAAACTTTTCTAGAACCAAAAATCCATGACTACACTAGTGGGTTTGTAGCTGCTAAAACTAAAGTACTAAACAGTGTTCGCCTCCAAGGAGATTATGGCGAATACTGTATAAATCTCCTATGCATGGCACATCACCATGATTACAAAATAGAAGAAATACCTTATATTTGTGTACCACGCACGCAAGGTGAAAGCAAAACAGGTATTACAATTTATGACTATCTAACAAAAGGAACAAAATACGTTAGTACAATATATAACTTATTTTTATCAAACAAATAAAACTCAAGATGATCAAAAATATAATTGCTGGACGGATTCATCCAATCCTAATAATATTCTTTGTAAGCTTAATAATCAGATGGATAACTTATTACTATTATTATTATGTTTACACAGATTATGGTGGAATGCATTTTTCTCCAACTGCAGATGAAGCAAGCACTTACGAAATCCTTGCAAGACACATACTTACAAGCAATGATCTTTCACATGTATTATTCTCCTATCGCCCTCCACTACAACCACTGCTAATTGCATTCTTATATCTAATATCTAATACAACAAACCCATTATTTGTAGTTTTCATGCAAGGAATTTATAGTTCTATAATTCCACTACTCACCTATGTAGTTACTAAAGAATTAAACATGTCAAAGGCTACACAATTTTGGTCAGGCCTCCTTCTAGCTTTAGACCCAGCATCAATCATAATATCGATGACATTAATGGCAGAAACTTTGTCAAATTTATTTATTGTAACAAATGCAATTTTCACATTAAGATTAATGAAAAGGAACCATAAAAAAGATGCATTAGCTGCGGGAGCATCAATTGCATTAGCAACTTTAGCAAGACCTACCTCAATATATTATTTTATACCTCTAGTATTATTTCTAATAATCTCAGTCCGTCAAACAGCTCGCAATTGTATAGTTTTAGTTCTGACATTTTCAATAATCGTAATGCCATGGTACTTACGCAACCAAATTTACAATAATGTATTTACATATTCAACAGTAGGCAACTTTGACTTATTATTTTATGGAGCAGTATCTGTCCAAAGTAAAGCTACAGGACAATTACCACAAGAACTTGAAGAACAATTTTCCTATGAATTAGATAAGAAACTCAACCAAGAAAAAGATCGAGAATCGTACACATATTCCAGTAAATGGAAATTCCTTGTCTCAGAAAATCCTATGACAAACGATGCAATTAGCAACATGGCATTTGAAATTTTTAGCAAGTATCCAAAAGAATACATATTAACATTACACAGACCACTAATTAAAATATTTGCATTCACAAATTATCTAAAACCAATAAGTGGCATGCATATATTAGAAATAACTTTTAATATCATACTGTATGTACTAACATTAATAGGGATATTACATATTTGGATACGTAAACATGTTACTTTAATTGTTATAACAATAATTCCTATGCTATATTTCACAGCTATCCCAGTATTAACTAGAGCAGGTTCCGGAATGGATACTAGAGCACGTACACCCTTCTCATTTGCTTTAGCAATTCTAGCTGCTCTTAGCATTGATTGGATTATGAAAAGACTAAACAAAAATCCATAAAAACACAACATAGTTACTTGCCAGAGCACGAATACCATGTTAAAGTAATAAACTAGATTGATCAATACGAAACTTGCAATAAAACAACAATAACTATTAAGATGTCTCCACAAAAAATTCCAGCTATAGTAATAGGCAGACTACCTCTATATTTACGCGTTTTAACACAAATTGATTCAACAAAAGTCAAAGTTACCTCGTCACAAGAAATGGGTGAATACCTGGGTATTAGCTCTGCTCAGATACGTAAAGATTTATTACATTTTGGAGAATTTGGTAAACAAGGTACTGGATATAACGTTAGATTTTTAAAAAGTCAACTGATGAAAATATTGCAGGTAGATCGTGAATGGAATATAGCTCTTGTAGGCGCTGGTGGTTTAGGAACTGCAATAGTCAAATATGCAGGGTTTCAAGGAAGAGGGTTTCAAATTGCATTAGTGTTTGATAATGATCCATCAAAAATTGGTCAAACTTTGGAAAATCTGACAATACTATCCTCTAACAATATTAAGCAAGAAATAGAACTAATGAAATTAAAAATAGCTATGGTAGCTGTACCTGCTAAATATGCTCAAGAAGTAACCAACCAACTTATAGAAGCAGGTATTAGATCTATACTAAATTACGCTCCCACAAACCTATCAGTACCCCCTGAAGTTCGCATAGTACACATAGATCCAGTAATTGGATTACAACATATGACTTACTATTTGTAGTCCAATGAAATATTATCGACAAATTTCATTAAAAGTTACACGTGTCAAAATATTTAAGCAAATTATTAATTGTATTAAAGATATTTAATATAGTAAGACACATAGCTCCTGATAAGAAGAAACTGCCAAAAATATCTAAAAATAATATTACAGTAGCTACAAAAACTAATTAATTATTTTAAATATCCAGTATTTATATACGAGGCAAATGAGATTGCATAACCTCAAGTAAGTCAAGTGCCCTACTAGCGCCAACAGCTACACATCCTATTGGATTATCAGTTAAATATGCTGGTACACCTACAGAAGAAGATATTCGTTTTTCTATACCTCGTAAATAAGATCCCCCACCACATAATACTATACCCCTATCAATAGCATCAGAGGCAAGTTCTGGTGGGGTTTTCTCTAGCACTGATTTAGCAACAGCAATAATATCTTCTAATGGTTCATCAATAGCCTCTGATACATCTTCCGATGTAATTATCGCATCTCTTGGCAAACCGGTTATATGATCACGTCCCTGTATTTCTACTGCCAAAACCTCATCCAGAGGTACTGCAGATCCTATCCTAATCTTGATTTCTTCAGCAGTAATTTCTCCAATTACTATTCCATATTTTTTGCGCACATAAGTCACAATTGCCTGATCCAATGCCATTCCTCCAACTCTAGCTGAATCAGCAATAACAATTCCATTTAATGCCACTATTGCGCACTCTGTATTTCCACCACCTATATCTAATGCCATATTCCCTGCAGGTGTTCCAACAGGCAAGCCAGCACCAATTGCAGCCGCTAATGGCTCTTGGATTAAAAATGCTTCTCTACTACCAGCTTCCTTGGCTGCTTCATGTACAGCACGACTTTCTACACTAGTAGCTCCATAAGGCACACTTAACATTACACGAGGTTTAAATAGCCTCATAGGACCACATACTTTAGTTAGAAAATAATGCAACATACGCTCTGTCACTTCATAATCAGCTATGACACCATCCTGAATGGGTCTCATAACTTCTATACTCTCAGGCGATCGACCAAACATCTCACGTGCTTCTTGTCCTATAGAAACAATCTTTTGTTCATCTACATGTATAGCTACTACACAAGGCTCATGTAGCACTATTTCACCGCCCTCTGAAACCAGGACGTTCACTGTCCCCAAATCAATGCCAATATCTTTGCCAAAAAGAGCCATTTTAAATTATTATGTTTTCTTTATCCTAGGAAATCCAAGACTCTAACCTGCATCTTCCATACGTGAAACATTATGAGCACCTGCCCGTTTTTGTCCAACCTTCAATCTTACATTA
Organism: Anaerolineales bacterium UBA832; assembly: GCA_002296125.1. GTDB lineage: Bacteria > Chloroflexota > Anaerolineae > Anaerolineales > UBA11657 > UBA11657. The sequence continues at coordinate 8,347 of DBHI01000019.1, forward strand.
GCCCTTTGTAACGCAAGACTAATATCATGTGTAATTTCCGGTGTCAAACCTTCAGAAGGACCACCATCTTCAAGATAACTAATAGCTTTCTCGCGAGCTTCTTGAGCTCTAGTGACGTCAACTTCATCGGCACGCTCCGCAACATCCGCCAAAATAGTTACACGATCCGGACGGACTTCTAAAACTCCTCCACCAATAGCAAAATTCTCTTCACTATCACCAACTTTAACTCTTAATTCACTAACATTTAAAGTTGTCAACAATGGACTATGATTAGGCAGTATACCCATACGTCCATCAACACCATCAACAACAACCATATCAACCTGATCAGAATAAATCAATCTCTCCTGAGTAACAATCTCACATAAAATAGTCATGGTATTACAAGAAGTTCCTAACTTGCTTTTTGTAGTTCGTTGGCTTTATCTACAGCTTCTTCAATTGTACCAACAAACATAAATGCCTGTTCTGGAATATCGTCATGCTTACCATCTAGAATCTCCCTGAAAGACCTAATAGTCTCCTGAAGCTTTACATACTTACCTGAAATACCAGTAAATTGTTCAGCCACGTAGAAAGGCTGTGAAAAGAAACGTTCTAATTTACGAGCTCTAGAAACTAACAGTTTATCTTCTTCAGATAATTCATCCACTCCAAGTATTGCAATGATATCTTGTAGATCTTTATATCTTTGAAGAACACGCTGTACCTCTCGTGCTACTTCATAATGTTCATCACCTACAATATTAGGATCAAGTATACGACTTGTTGATGCTAGAGGATCTACAGCTGGATAAATACCCTTCTCTGCTATTGGTCTTTCTAGAGCAATGGTAGCATCTAAATGCGAAAATGTTGCCACAGGTGCAGGATCAGAATAATCATCAGCAGGAACATATACTGCTTGCATTGAAGTAATAGAACCTCTTTGCGTAGAAGTTATGCGTTCCTGTAATTCTCCCATCTCTGTACCCAAAGTTGGTTGATAACCTACTGCAGATGGCATTCTTCCTAACAAAGCAGATACTTCGGACCCACTCATAACAAAACGAAAAATATTATCAATAAATAACAATACATCTTTGCCTTGATCACGAAAATATTCTGCCATCGTCAAACCAGTAAGAGCAACCCTCAATCTTACTCCAGGAGGTTCATTCATCTGACCAAACACCATGACTGTATCCTTCATAACGCCTGATTCAATCATTTCTCTGTATAATTGAGTTCCCTCTCGCGTACGCTCACCAACACCCGCAAAAACTGAATTGCCTGAATGTTCTTTAGCAATTGATCTAATTAACTCCATAATAATTACTGTTTTACCCACTCCTGCTCCGCCAAAAATACCTGTTTTACCTCCCTTGGTAAAAGGAGCAATTAAATCAATCACCTTTATGCCCGTTTCAAAAACTTCAACTTCTGTTGACTGATCTGCAAACGCTGGAGCTGGTCTATGAATTGGATAATATTCTGATGCTTCTACATTTCCACGTTCATCAATAGGCTTACCTAAAACATTGAAAATACGTCCCAAAGATGCTTCACCTACTGGAACACTGATTGGTGCACCTGTTGCGTTAGCATCCAAACCTCTCCTCAAACCTTCTGTAGCATCCATAGCAACACATCGAACCAAATTATCACCTAGATGCTTCTGAACCTCCAAAACCAACGGATCTTCATTTTCTCTAGGTATCTCAATTGCCTCGTATATTTCAGGAAGAATTTCCTCCGGAAATTCACAATCTACAACAGCTCCCTGAATTTGTGCTACTTTGCCTGTCGAATTATTCATAAATCCTCCACTACTTGTATTACATTACATACATTGTTTTCATTAACTTGCTTGCTGTAAAGCCTCTGCACCACCAGCTATGTCTAACAAATCACTAGTAATAGATAATTGTCTAGCCTTGTTATATGCTAACCGCAATGCAGCAGACAGCTCATTTGCATTGTCAGTTGCATTACGCATAGCAACCATCCTAGCACTGTGCTCACTAGCAAGAGACTCTAAAACAGCTTGATAAACTTGTACCTGAATAAATCTAGGTAACATTTCATCTAGTAACTGATCTGGCTCAGGTTCATAAGTATATCCTATTTGATTTGATTGTAAATCCAATGATGTTTCTTCATCTTCATTTTGATTATCACCAATTGTTGTCATAGGCATTATACGAATCACCTGAGTATTCTGCCTTAGTGTATTTACATAGTCAGTATAAGCAACATACACTTCATCTACTACTCCATTTAGATAGTCATCTATAAGCATCCTTGATATAGGACTCACTTCTGTAAATGATGGTGACGATCTAAAACTGCTAAAGTCTCCAACAATATTTGCTCCGCGAATATAAGCAAGGTCACGACCTTTTTGACCTACTGTTACCCACCGAAGCACATCTAATTTATCATGAGCAAAATCTAAAGCTGCTCGAGTCACATTCATGTTATATGGACCTGCTAAACCTCTATCACTAGAAATCAACAACAAACCTACTTTATCCACATTGTCTCTAGGCGCTAACAAAGGATGATTTGTTCCTTGGGAGAACTCTCCTATACGACCTAAAACTTTCGCCACACGTTTAGCATAATCGCGTGAAGCAGTCACAGCAGACTGTGCTTTTCTAACTTTCGAAGCACTAACTGCCTCCAAGGCCCTAGTAACCTGTGAAATATTTCCTACACTGCGTATCCGCAGTCTCATTTCGCGTGCGCTAGACAATCGTCAACTCCAAGATGAACCGAATGAATCCAAAGCCGTCTTTAATTCTGATTCTATAGTATCAGTAATACTACCACTTTCCATTATCTGATCAGCAATATTTGAATATGATGTAGACATATATCTAAGCAAACTTGATTCCCATTCTTGGACACGCTCCAAATCAACCTCATCAGCATAACCATTCACACCTGCATAAATCAGAATGACTTGATCCGACAATGACATAGGTGCATATTGAGACTGCTTCAATATTTCCTGAAGCCTTTTTCCACGTTCCAACTGTGCTTGAGTAGCTTTATCTAAATCTGATCCAAATTGTGCAAATGCAGCCAATTCACGAAAAGCCGCCATGTCCAAGCGCAAACGCCCTGCAACTTGGCGCATAGCTTTTGTCTGAGCTGCACCACCAACCCTAGAAACTGAAATACCAACATTGACTGCCGGTCGAATACCTGCATAAAACAAATCGTTTTCAAGGTATATTTGCCCATCAGTTATTGAAATTACA
>DBHI01000019.1:11954-28955 GCA_002296125.1 Anaerolineales bacterium UBA832
GCGGACACATCACCCAACAATGTTTCAATAATTGGTAAAGCAGTCAAAGATCCTCCAGATTTCTTCAATTTAAGTAAAGACAAGTTTTCTTTGTTTTCCATCTTCTCCATAGCATGTTCTGCATCTTCCAATGCAAGCGGTCCTGCATATACTTTCCCGTCAATTCCACTTTCCTTAGAACTATCTTTTGACTGAATAATATACTCATCGCACAACTGTACTGCACGCTCTAACAACCTTGAGTGTAAATAGAAAACATCACCTGGATATGCTTCACGACCTGGTGGTCTACGTAACAACAAAGACACTTGACGATATGCCCAAGCATGTTTTGAAAGATCATCATAAACAACTAACGCATCCTGTCCATTTTCCATAAAGTATTCACCCATCGCACAACCAGCGTACGGAGCTATATATTGCATAGCTGCAGGATCATCTGCTGATGCTACTACAACAATAGTATGTTCCATAGCACCATGCTCTTCAAGAGTAGCTACTGCTCGGGCAATAGCCGCTTTTTTCTGTCCAATAGCAACATAAATACAAATACAGTCTTTACCTTTCTGATTAATAATACTATCAATAGCAATTGCAGTTTTACCTGTCTGGCGATCACCAATAATCAATTCTCTCTGACCCCTACCAATAGGAATCATTGAATCAATTGACTTTAGACCTGTTTCTAAAGGACGATCAACATCTTGCCTACGAACTACACCAGCAGCAATACGTTCAATTGGGAAATTATCTGTTGCAGCTATTGGACCTTTTCCATCCACAGACTGTCCCAAAGCGTTCACAACTCGACCCATTAACCCAGGACCAACAGGAACTTCTGCAATTCTTCCTGTGGATCTTACAATAGAACCTTCTTCGATAGCCTCATAATCTCCCATGATAATTACACCAACATTATCTTTCTCAAGATTAAAAACTGTACCTAAGGATCCATTTACAAACTGCACTAATTCAGCATTACGTGCTTCTGACAAACCCGAAACTCGTGCGATACCATCACCAGCTTCTAACACAATGCCTATATCTTGTTGCTCAATTTTTGCTTGATATGAATCAATTTGATGCTGTATATCAGCCAAAAATTGAGATGTAGTTGTTTCCGTCATTTCATCTCCCTAAACACTAATTACTTACTAATTTCAACAACACTCATAAGATTAATAATCCGCATGTGATAATACATTATGATCAATGAATTGTCCAGGCATCTGGGCATCATATTACATAAACTTTTACAAATAATACTTTACTATACTATCCCAATTAATCACAAGAATCATCTCCACCCAAAGATAATGAACGATTAAAAGCAGCTACCACAGATTCAACAATTATTTGCTCAAATCCACTATTCTCCATAATCATGAGCGCAGCTTCTGTCGTACCACCAGGTGATGTGACCTGCTGACGCAAATCAGACAAGTTCCGCGCAGAATGGTCTGCAAATTCTATAGATCCTTTTAGGGTAGAGTATACTAGCTGTTCAGATACTTCTCTAGTAAATCCAAGATTAATACCAGCTTCTACAAGAGATTCCATAAAAAAGAATACATATGCCGGACCTGAACCTGACAAAGCTGTGGCCATATCAAGATATTTTTCTTCCTCAACTTTCAACTGTTCACCCAAACTCGACAACAATAGACGGGTTTGATCATAGTGCAGTTCGCTTACAGAAGAGGCACCAATCCACACCGTAATACCTTCTCCAATCTGACTAGGTGTATTAGGCATACACCTAACAACACTTTGATGTCCCAAACCATTAATAATTCTCGCTAATTTTACCCCTGCAACTACTGAAATTACCAAAGATTCTGAATCTATCACACCATATAAATCATTAATAACATTATCCAAAACTTGAGGCTTTACACTTAAGATAACAATACTTGCTCCTGCACATGCCCCAATATTATTGTCGGTAACATAAATTTCATATTTGTTAGCAAGATTAGTACGAACATCTTTATTCGGATCTGAAGCAACAATCTTTGATTTATCAATCAAGTTGTTAGACAACATCCCAGCAATCATAGCTCCACCCATTGCACCACAGCCAACAAATGCGATCTTATCTACTTTTTGAAACATACAATAATACCCACCTTTATTTAGACAAATGTCGTAATGCTAACACGATTCTTTCTTCTAGATTGTTCTCAGAATCAATTTGTATAGATTTAATTGTATTCTGTGCTTCAGCAACACTATAACCTAAAGAAGTAAGAGCATCCAATAATTCAACATCCAAAACACTCTCTGTACCAACTTTAGCCTGAGACACATGAATCTCCATTTTATCTTGTAAATAGAAACTAATCTTTTTTGCTGTTTTAACTCCTACTCCAGGCACCTGACTAAGCAATTCAGGCTGATTGCCGGTAACAGCCACACGCAAATCATCAAAAGAAATAGTCGATACAAAAGCAAGTGCCAATTTTGGTCCAACACCTGGTGCACCAAGAAGCAACTCAAACAAATGTAGTTGATCCTGTTCAAAAAAACCATATAAAGCAATTGAATCTTGACGCAAGATCAAATGAGTCCACAACTTAATCTCAAAACCTATCTGTGTATCGAAGTCAACTTTATTGTCTGGTACCGCAACACGAATACCAACACCACCAACATCAATAACTATGTGTCCCTGTTCAACGTATTGAACTAAACCTTGCACAAAAGCAATCATCCCTGTGCCTCCAAATATGATTTAGCTGTTAAACTATGTGCATGACAAATTGCCACAGCTAATGCATCAGCTGCATCATCGGGTGTAGGAATACTATCTAAATTAAGTAAAGCACCTACCATTTGTTGCACCTGTAGTTTAGCTGCATTACCATATCCGGTGACAGCTTGCTTCACTTCTTTTGGGGTATATTCTCCCGAATCTATATTAGCATTTGCTATAACTAATAATGCTACACCTCTTCCCTGACCCACAGCCATTGCTGAAGATACATTACGATGAAAAAACAATTTCTCAACTGCAGCATCTGTTGGATGATACATATTAATAACTTCCTCTAAACCTTTATAAATCTCTTGAAGTCTCACTGACAAGCTATCATCTGGAGATGTCTGTACAACTCCATAACCTTCACATTGAAGCTCACCAGCACTTTCCCTAACCAACCCATAACCTGTGATTGCAGTACCAGGATCAATTCCAACAACCAATCTACTTTTGTATGTCATAGTCTAATTACTTGCATATGCCTCTAACGCTTCTACAGTAACATCTAAATTAGTATATACATTCTGTACATCATCCAATTCTTCAATAGATTCGATTATCTTCATAACCTGTGTTGTTTCTCCTGCAGATAAACCAATCATGTTCTTAGGTTCCATGCGTAACATTGCCTCATCAGGAACAATTTTCATAGTTTCTAGAGCGTCACTTACTGACTTAAAAGATTCAACAGAAGCGAAAATCTCAACAATTTCAGGTGAAAAAGTGAGATCATCTGCTCCAGCATCGACAACGATTTCAAATAGTTCTTCCTCAGAAAAATTCTTGGGGGCAAAAGCAAAATATGCAACATTCTCAAACTGCCAAGCTACAGAACCAGTTTCACCTAAGTTTCCACCAGAACGTGTCAATATATGTCGCAATTCTGCAACTGCCCTATTACGATTATCTGTTACTGCTTCAATTATCAAGGCAACTCCATGCTGGGCATAACCCTCATAAGTGATTTCCTCTAAAACTGTTCCTCCTTTATCATCACCAGAACCTCTTCTAATAGCCCGTTCAATATTGTCTTTAGGCATATTTGCTGCTCGAGCTTTTTCTACAGCTAATCTCAAACGAAAATTAGCATCTGTATCACCACCCGAACGTGCAGCAACACTAATTTCCTTTGACAAACGAGTAAACACCTTACCACGTTTAGCATCTGTTGCACCTTTCTTACGTTTTATTGTGCTCCACTTAGAATGTCCCGACATAACAACTCCTCTTATTTTTTGATAACATATTTCATACTCTGTTTAAAGCCTTCAACATTGACAACGTACTGGTAAATTTAATGCGTGGTCTGTTGACAACTTTTCCTCTTTCTATCTCTATCTTATCAATACGTTTCCAATCATCAAATGTAAAAGTATCAGGCTGAGCATCCGTGATTATTTCATCAATACAATCTTTATCAATAGGATCAACATCAATGTACTTCCCAGACTGAACATCTTCTATCATACAATGTACTGTTTCTATTGCATCTTCTTTATTCGTACCAATTACACCAGTCGGACCTCTTTTGATCCATCCACAAGTATACATGCCTGTTAATATTTCTTGTGTATCCTGATTAAATACCCTGCCATTTATATTAGGGATCGTTCCAGATTTTTCATCAAATGGTATACCATTAATTGCTGATCCCATATACCCTACCGAAGTTAATACTATTCCTGCAGATATATCTTCACACTTATCAGTTGCTTTTGACTTAAGATAACCTGTATTTGTTTTATAAAGTTCGTTTTTTACTAAACGCATACCAACAACTTTGTTATTCTCCCCACCAAAAATTTCAAGTGGTGAAACAAGAAATCGAATAGTAATAGATTTATTATTATTGAAAGATGTGACATAAGAGATATCTTTAATCATATCAACCTTTGAACGGAGAAGCTTATCATCCTGCAGCACAACATATTCTTCACTTAACCTGTCAAGCTTAGCTTCATCTAAGTCAATCTTTAAATCAGCTCCTTGCAAATTGATTAATTCCTTTAATTCTGGATTTGTAAATGCTGCCTGAGCAGGTCCGCGTCTGCCCAATAAAACCACCTCTCTAATATTACTTTCAAGTAGTGCATGCAAAGCATTATCAGTAACATCACTTTGAATCAATTCTTCTTCAGTCAAACATAAAATACGAGCGACATCTATTGCAACATTACCTACACCTACAATTACAGCTGTATTGACTGACAAATCAAACTGATGATTCTGGTAATCAGGATGTCCGTTATACCACGCAACAAAATCTGTGGCAGCATAACTACCATCAAAATCCTCACCCAAAATCCCCAAGCTTCGGGATCTGTTAGTACCATAAGCAAATACAACACAATGATAAATACGTCTCAAATCATCAATCTGTATGTGCTTACCAATTTCTACATTACCCCAAAATCTAAATTTAGGATTATCAGCAATACGCTCATACAACTTTGTAACCGATTTTATTTTTTGATGATCTGGAGCAACTCCATACCTAACTAGTCCAAATGGAGTTGGTAATTTATCAAACATATCAACTTCCACTATATTATTATATTCCTTAAACAACTGTCCTACCGTATAAAATCCTGCTGGACCGGATCCTATTACTGCAACTCGCAAGGGGTAATTTGTGGAATTGAAAGACATATTCATAATAGTGAAATTTTAAATTAGTTTTATATTACACAAGTATATATTATATGATAACCTTAACAACGTCTACAACTGACAAGGAACTAATAATCATTATGCGCAATATTATTCTAGGAAAAACTAATGTCGAGGTATCCGCAATCAGCCTAGGTACATGGGCATTTGGAGGTCCTCAAAGTTCTGGAGACTGGAACACAGGATGGGCAGATCAAAAAGATACTGATTCACAAGAAACCTTGATAAAATGTTATGAAGCTGGAATTAGACACTGGGACACAGCTGATGTATACGGAAGTGGAAGATCAGAAATCATAATTGGATCGATGTGGAATACTTTAAACAGATCCGATATCTTTCTAGCTACAAAAACAGGTTATGATAGTGGATCCTATAATCACTTCTACCATCCGAAACATATGCGCGCACAAATTGAAAAATCTCTTAAGCATCTACAAACTGATTATGTTGATCTATATTATTTGCATCATTGTGATTTTGGAGAAAATGATGAATATTTTAATGATGCAGTAGAAACTGTACGGAAGTTTCAACAAGAAGGAAAAACAAGATTTATAGGATTGTCAGATTGGAATCCTTCAAAAATTCTAAAATTTATTAGAGATGTTGAACCAGATGTTATACAACCTTATCGTAACCTTCTCAATGATACTTATACGTCTTCTGGTCTAAAAAACTGGGTAGAAATCAACGACATTGGTGTATGTTTTTTTTCACCTATAATGCACGGATTACTTACTGGAAAATATCTGAAACCAACTCAATTTAAAGCGGGTGATATGAGATTAGGTATTAAGGAATTTCAAGATGAAGCTACTTTACAAAAAATCAACGAAAACAGCATTATGCTTCAAAAACGATTTAAACAACATCCCAATCCAGTAATGCATGGCATAGTAGACACTTTACTGACTGATAGTAACACGGGATGCGTATTATTAGGACAACGAAATAAATATCAGGCAAATATTGCCTCAACACTTGGAGTTGTAATGTCTGAAATAGATACAGATTGGGTCAAAAATTTATATAAATTACAGTAATTTTAATACTAAAAGGATCCATTTTAATTCTACTCTAAATGATCTTCTATAATATTATTCACTTCCTCATCAGACTTGATTAAAACTTCACGGGTCTTACCACCTTGACGTGGAGCACCAACTACACCCATCTCATATAACTCATCCATCAAACGAGCAGCCCTAGGATATCCTATTTTTAATTTACGTTGTAACAAACTTGCAGATGCTGTACGCTTCTTTTTTACTATTGCTATTGCATGTACTATCTGATCATCTTTGTCAGCATATTCATTTTGTTCCTTAATTAGTTCATCCCAAGGAGCAGACTTACCTTGAATTTGAAGTTTTGATTCATCGGTCTTATCATCGTCTAATGAAAATAAATCTTGGTACGATTCAGCATACTTAATCCAGTGATCTACAATATGATCCACCTCATTATCAGGTATCATCACCCCTTGAATCCTTACAGGACCAGAAGATTCAGAACCTAAATATAACATATCTCCCTGACCGAGTAGAGCTTCTGCACCACCAGTATCTAGTATCACACGCGAATCTACAGCAGAGGCAACAGCAAACGAAATTCTAGTTGGAAAATTAGCCTTAATTGTACCTGTAAGTATATCTGTACTTGGACGTTGTGTAGCAACAACTAAATGAATACCTGTGGCTCTTGCCATTTGAGCCAACCTAACAAGAGTCTGCTCAGTTTCATTCTGAGCCATCATCATCAAGTCTGCTAGCTCATCTATTACAACAACTATACGAGGTAACTTGACCTCTCCTTTATTTTTCTTAATTTTGTTATTGTAATCATCTAAATCACGAGCACCTAACTTCTCCAATTTACGATATCTTCTGTCCATTTCTCTAGTCATCCATCGCAATGTACCTAATATTCTATCCAATTCAACTTCTACCTTACCCAATAAATGAGGTAAACCATTGAATCTTACAAGTTCTACCTTCTTAGGATCTACCATCACTAATCTCAAATCATCCGGAGAGTTGTTACACAAAAGACATGAAATGATAGAAGTAATACAAACACTCTTTCCTGATCCAGTTGTTCCTGCAATCAACAAATGTGGCATTGCACCTAAATCAGCAGATACTGCATCACCAGAAACATCCCTACCAAGAGCAACTCCCAAATTGGATTTCAAATCATTGAAAGATTCTGATTCAAGTACCCCTCTCAAACTCACAAATGCTTTTTGTGAATTAGGTACTTCAATTCCTACATAAGATTGACCTGGAACAGGAGCCTCTATACGTATTCTTTGGGCTGACAAAGCTAAGGTCAAATCACTGATTCTTCTAGATATTTGCTTTACTCGGACCTTTTGTTTAGTTGTTGAGCCATTCTTGCTAATTTTCTCAATAAAACCAGGCTGTACAGCAAACTGAGTTACTACTGGACCAACCCGAAAGTCAACAACACTAGCTGGCACCCCAAATTCCTCTAAAGTATGTTCAATAATTTTAGCATTACGATTTACATCTGCTACAGATGGCATGAAAGATTCTTCAACGGCCAAATTGTCAAATGAGGGTAATAATTTTGATCTCTTCAATTGACTTGATTTTTTCGTAGATTTCTTTGAAACAGTTGTAAAGTTGTTGTTTTTTAAGTGAATATCTTTATCAACATTTGACAATTTATTACTGGGTTTTTTCTTAATCTTTTGAGATTTGTTGACAATATTAACTGTGCTAGATACATTAGTTTGTTGTTGAATATTAGCTTTGAACTTGGACACACTCTTTAAAATCAAATCCCATCTCATTCCAGAACAAACAAAAAATGCTCCCATACATAACAAACTTAGCAATAATAAAGCATAATCACCAAGCATCTCAACTGCAATAAATGCAACAAACCAGCCGATTTTTCCACCACCACGACCATCAAGTGCATCAATAATCATATCTCCACCATCCAGTACATCTAACATTCCAACATCAAACTCTCTGGAAACACCCAATGTTGCCCACAAATGTACTGTACCTAGCAGTGCAAGTATCATAATTTCAGCAAAAATAACTCTCAACCAAGAAATTTTAGAAATTAATCCTATACTATAAGCCAAGTAACCAAAACCAACTAATAACAATACTATTGGAACAAAAATAGCACCCCAACCCAACCATAAAGATAAAGAATTAGCAAAAGCATCGGTCCAAACACCAGATGAAATATCAAGAATTGCAAATAAACCAATTAAACCAGAGGATACACATATAATAGTTGCCAACTCCACCTTATATTTGCGCAATACTGCTAAAGTCATCAATGTAGTATCCAACAGACGATTTTGAAACTCAGCAGCCCAAACTTGGGTATTACTCTTAACAATGCTACTACGATTGCCAAAAGACCTACCTCTAGCAACGTGGGATCTCTTTTTTGATTTAACAGTTCTTTTTGATTTGCTCATATGTCCTTTAAATTCTCTGTTTCAGATGAGGATGCAATCAGCGTGCCTAGATATATTAGTCTACAAACCCATTAATCATTGAATAACAAAAACAAAGCCGATTACTCATATAATTTTAATTACGCATGCAATTACGATTACATTTTATAGGCCTATACGCATCTTTTCAGCGTATAAATTTAATGGTTTTATATAACTAATCATACAATTTAATACCATTTAGATAAAAACTCAAAATGTTAATTAGTATCTACAACATTAAAATCAGATTCTGACTCTCTCTCCACAATACGTTCTAAAACCTCATTAATTGCAACGCGTTGTTTCCTATAATAATCTGCTTCAGATACAGCCAGTTTTGTAGCAATTTCACGTACCTTTAAACCCTGTAAGAATTTGAGTTCCAAAATATTGTACAGCAACCATTCGATAGTAAATTTCCTCTGTCCCTCAGGCCTCAAATCTTCTATAGCACTTTTCAATATTGATCTCAATGCAAGCACAGAATTACCATGATGTCTTGACTTTTCTCCCTCAACAATACGAAGCTTCATCAAGGGACTACTACTTAAACGTGGACCACCCCAATAATGACCTAGTGCTCCCTTCACCCAACTAACTGCATCAGGGTCATTAAGATTAGTTGCAGTTAATACAGCAGCACCTTTGTAACTAACAGCTGCTCGCATACGCTGTAGTTCTTCTACTTCAGGAAGCAATTTATCCATTACTTTAAATACTTCAAACTGAAGAAAACGGTCTTGTAAAGCCATAGTTGCTCGATCTACTAGTGCTGCTAAAGATGCGTATTCTTCAAGTTTATATATCTCATCTATACTAAATGAACTATATAATCCAATCATTCCAACAAGCGATGGATTATTTAAAGAATTGTTATTTATATTTTGAGTTCGCAACGGAATTATTAGATAACTTCCATGTTTGATTATACCTAGCGGATTAAAAATATCGTTCTCATCAGTTACATTTATTGAGGATGTTATAGTGTTTAGAAACTGACTAGATAGATCAAGCGTCTCTTTAGGACCAATTTGAACTTCTATAGTCGATACATCAGAATCAACAGAAGCAACAAAACCTTCAGAAATATGTAATATATCACAAGTTGCCCCTAGAACCGATTCCATAAACTTTTCTAAATCATCTTTTGTTAACAACCCTTCACTTAACAACTGCATTCTATTTACATCAGCACGATCACTAGGTTTTCCATAAAAAAACATCCTTTCCACTGGTAAGCGGACAACTGTAATAACGTATTGTAACAATAACAATACAGCAGCAACAACAACAGGAACCAAAAGTGTTAAATCAGTCAAAACCATACTGTCAAACCAACGAATAAATAAGTATGAACCAACTGTTACAGACGCTACAATAGGTCCACGTAAAATCCATTGAAAAAGTCTACCCTTAATCACACGATCTGGTTGTGTAACGCCAAAAAAAGCAACACTATAAGTCATACCAACAACGGCAACACTTATCAATACATTTACGCCTATTGCAGCCAACCAAAATAAATTCATATTACTTTTGGAGATTGAACCTCCTACAGACATTACATAGGGAAACACACCCACTGGAACAGCCAAAGAAGATAAAAGCAGATAACCTAATCTTCTTTTAGTAACCTTAGTTAGACATCGTAAAAATGCCCGATATATATTTACTAAACCTACACCTGTAATCACTAAAAAACCACCAACAAATAAAAAGAACCATCGACCTGGTAACAACAATTTGATCCCATTTTCATCCATGATCTGGTGCACGATCAACTCAGAAGATAATGCTAACACTGAAGCAATTAAACCTGCAGTATAAACTATAAAAACAAGCTTAATACGCCTTCCACGAGATGGCTTACCAGTCTTTGCTAACAAAGCATCTGAAAAATGTAAGTAAGCTGCTGGAACCATACTTATTCCTATCCATTGGCAGTAAAGAGCTGCAGAAACCACTTGTTTGCCTATTGATACGGAAGCTAATACATCACCTAAGTATACTAATGTCACACATGCAAGTAACCTATTCATAGCCTGAGCTACTCTATCTCTCAGATTAAACGTCAATGAATATAACAACATGGAAAATGATGTTATAACCAATGCAACAACAACAAACTGATTTGCTGTAATTAATAATCTTGTAATTGCACTCATTGTTTGTATTTGATTAATAAAGACGCATACTAAAAAAGACTGCTATGTCCTGGTTTGAATAATAACTATCATTGTAACCACAATAAGAATAACCATTGCTAAGACAAAAACTAATTGATGGATAATTACGAGACTGAGTAACAATAATGAGCCTATTCAGTCCTAATCTAATACACCACTCTTTTGCTGCCGCTAACATCGAAGTAGCAATACCTTTTCTACGCATCCGCTTGTCAACAGCAAATAGAGTAATAGTACCAGATTCTTGGGAAATATCCTTATCGATGGCAACAAAACCACATAATCTACCAAGTGACTCAGCAACTAAAACAACGGAAAATTGATGGATCTGCTTATCCAAATTCTGGATTAGTTCAGTAAAATCCAAATCAATTGATCTTGGTAATCTGGTGCGTCTAAACACTATACTAATATTTTTGTCTTCTTCTTTAAAGTCCATTTGCCATACGTAATCTGTAGTATTAGACATATCAATATTGCCTATCATGTACAGATCTCTAGAATTAGCCTGGCGCACAGATATAATTTCATTCAATGAATTCATAACATCAAGATTTTACCATGAGAAAAATACAATATCCTATCTTTATTCGATAAGAAACTTTATTAATACAACTACGATCTATTGGCCACTTCCAACGTAAATAGGAATAACGCATGGTTTAATAAAAGCACCGGCATTATTATAGACAATCAAACGAAAACCATATTCACCCTGTACATAAAGGGAAGTATCCCAGGTACCCAAAATATCATCAATCACTGGTGTATTTTGTGTGTATACAGTAAGCCAATTATCACCAAGGGTTGAAATCTGCAATACGTAAAATCCAAAATCCACAATATCTGCCGTACCTTGCACCTCAACTTCACCTGATAATACGGCACCTGGCAATGGACTAGATATAACTGCATTCATATTATCACAACCATCCCCACCTAAAGGGATCGGAGTACTATAATTCTCTAATCCTAACTGTACGCTTGGTTCTTCAGTAGCTTGACCAGGCAACAATAGTACTACATCAGGTGTATCAGTAGGAGCATTAGTCATATATAAATCTAAAGGTTCATCAACATTATTTTCCAGCAACAATGAGCTCTGCACGGCTGACCAATTTGATCCTACCCCAAGATATATAGCAATTGCACACCCTCCTAAGATTATCAACCCAGATAAAGCTACCATACGTTCATGCACTGCAGTGTCACGCTCAACAATATATGTGCCTATACGCAGTTTTTGGGTAGCATTAATGTATTTGTATATATACCAGAAAGATAATAATGCAATCGCTCCGTAGAGATGATTTATATATGTGTTTATAAAAAAGCTAATATTAAACATAGTATTATTGTGATTTCAATTACTAATCATCAATTCGTTTTAGAATGCCCTTAACAATGTTTATTAACTTAGGTGCTATAACCTGACCCGCCTCTAACACCTCTTCATGAGTTGTTGGAGTATTGCCATCTAAATTAGCCTTGTTACTAATTCCTGACATACCTAGCACTTTAATTCCTCCATGTCTAGCTACAATTACTTCTGGAGCTGTCGACATTCCAACTGCATCAGCACCAATACAATGAAGAAAACGCAAGTCTGCAGGTGTCTCAAAATTTGGGCCTGCCAAAGATGCGTAAACACCCTGCTGCAAACTTATCTTCAATTCATCTGCAACCTCTAAAGCAATTTTTCTTAGATCTGAATCGTATGCGTTCATCATATCTGGAAATCTGGGACCTAAGACATCAATATTTGGTCCCCTCAAAGGACTTAAACCTCCCATACCTATTAAATTAATGTGATCGTTTATCAGCATTAAATCACCAGGATTAAATCCAGGGTTAACACCTCCAGCAGCGTTGGTCACCAACAAAGTTTCAATACCCATGACCTGCATTACTTTAACAGGTAGACCAATTTGAGATATGTGGTAACCTTCATAATAATGAGCTCTACCTTGCATAATCATCACTGATTGACCCTCTAAAACACCGATTACCAAGCGACCACTATGACCCTCTATAGTAGACTCAGGCCAATTAGGAAGATCAGCATAATCAACAAAAACTGCATCTTGTACTTGATCTGCAAGAGAACCCAATCCTGAACCAAGTATCATACCAACTGTAGGTCTACTTGATATTCTTTCCATGACCAATTCTGAAACTCTCTGTATATCTTCCATACCCAAAAACTCTTTCATATCACACCTATTGTTTTGATTTTTATCGTACATTTAGTTTACAGTAGAATGACATTGGATACTAGATACTTTTCACAATTACATTTATACTAATAACATCACCAGTACAACCTGATTAATCCTGAAATTGATACCTAATACAACATCTCAATATAGATTAACTCATGCTACAATCAATACAAATGAAAGATAACTTTGTTGAATGCATACCAAACTATTCCGAAGGCAGACGTTTATCTGTCATTCAAACTATTACAGAATCTATATCAAGAATTGATGGAATCACTGTAATAGACAGGCATATTGATCCAGATCATAATAGGACTGTCATTACTTTTGTAGGACATCCTCAAGCAGTTGAAATAGCTGCGTTCGAGTCTGTAAAAGCAGCATCAACCCTTATAAACATGAAATTTCACCAGGGAGAACATCCTAGAATAGGAGCCACAGATGTCGTTCCGTTTGTGCCAATCATGAATACATCTATGAAAACTTGTATTCAATTGGCCCAGAATCTTGGAACCAAAATTGGCAATCAATTACAAATCCCAGTATATTTGTATGAACATGCATCTCCTATACCTGATAGGAAAAATCTATCCGACATTCGTCGTGGAGGAATTGAATTATTAAGGAAGAAAATCAAATCTGAACCATATTATTCTCCTGATTTTGGTCCTTCAATAATCAAATCGCCTGGAGCAGTAGCAATCGGAGCTAGACAACCATTAATTGCATTTAACGTCAATCTTGCAACACAAAATGTCAAAATTGCAAAAAAGATAGCAAAGAAAATTCGCGAAACTTCTGGAGGTTTACCTCATGTAAAAAGTATTGGTATCTTTGTAAACAATTTGGCACAGGTATCTCTGAATATAACTGATTATCAAAAAACACCGATTGCATATGTAGTAGATAAAATTGCTGAAGAAGCAACAAAACATGGAGTACAAATCGATCACTCTGAAATCGTAGGATTGATTCCAAAAGATTCTGTCGAAGATTATTACAAATGGCACATGCCAAAATCTACCCAATTGTCGCAACATATACTGGAAACACACCTAGATAAGCTTGCTAAAAAATAAATTAAATACTCTAAATTAACATACACTAATCATCTATTATATTGATAAACTCCCAATCCATCAGATAACTATGAATTTCATCTGCAATGACCTTATGACCATTAGATGTAGTATGTCCATCTATATCGTAATACAGTGATTTATTTAATGATTCACGCTGCATAGATGGTAACACATCTACAAATCCAATATCATACATCTGGGCTAATACACCCAATCTACTAGATGGATAACTGCTGTCTTCAGTCCATGGACCCTTACTAGGGATGTGCACCAACAACACCTTAGCACCAATTTCATCAGCTATAGTAAAAATATTTATATACTCATCCTGGACTTTTTCCCAATCATCCTC
Organism: Anaerolineales bacterium UBA832; assembly: GCA_002296125.1. Taxonomy (GTDB): domain Bacteria; phylum Chloroflexota; class Anaerolineae; order Anaerolineales; family UBA11657; genus UBA11657. The sequence goes on from DBHI01000019.1 coordinate 26,721, forward strand.
ATGATGACCATCAGCTACATATATTTCCTCCAATCTAGGATCATAAATCTGTGTCATCCGATAAGACGTCAATTTTTGAAGAACTATTCTAACAAAATGCGAATTACGATAGATAAAATCTCCAAATCTACCAAAATCATTCGCTACTTTAGTTTTCAAATAACCTGATCGGTCAAGCACAACTGCATCCAGACCAAAATGAGTATCCACTATATCATTGGGCAAAAATCCAATAATAATTAAATCAGGCTCATAATTCCTACCATACTTGTCTAACAAAATGCGCTGTGTTTCAGGATAATATCTAGGTATTCCAGCTTTAATTATTTCAACATTTAGACTGATATCTACATCATCATTTAACATAGTCTCAAGCAAATACAGATATGTTTCTTCAAACCCAACACCAATCCCATATGTAAAGCTATCTCCAAGGCCTAGTATTCTATAAGTATCTTGTTCCTTATAAACAGTATGTTCCACATCTCTAAAACCAAAACTATTATGCTGATAATGATAACTGTACTCCCCAGTCAATGCAGTACCTGCAATAACACTAAATGGTTTAGGTTTATATGGAAGATATTTGTCAGATACATTGTTACCATATTGAGTAACAAATGGAACCGGATTAAACAACCGCACATACACTTCTAACGCACTAAGTATGAACACAAAACTTACTAGTGACAACAATAAATTACTGTATGAGAATTCTTTGATATATTTCTTCATGTGTTTTCATTACTAATATACAGCATCTGTATACACGTTGCTAGTTAAATGTGCTTTGTTCTTGAAAATACAAATTCCATATCCAATTAGAACCTAAACAATCTGATTTACAATTTGATACCCTAATATTTGCAATTAATCTTATTTTAAGACTGATTCATTTTCAATGAAACTACAACAAATTATAATCAACATTTAATATCTACATGCTATACTTAGAATGTAGTTAATGTTCAGTTTAAATTAGTATCAAAATTACAATATCAATCATAAATGACAATACCTACTAACAACAATAAAAATAGCCAGGAAGGATCATCAATCCTACCTGGTTGGGTCACTGCTGGATTATTAGTGTTTTTTGTGTTAACAGCAGTCTTCGCGAGCTATATGATTTTTGTTACTGCAAAACAGTGGGGTACCAATCGTACTGACAAAGAGACTAATATAACCACAAGTTTCTTGGAAAACAGCATACAAACAGATGACGAATCAATATCATCATTAGACGAATCAAACACATCACTTACAGAGAAAGAAATACAATCAATTCCAGACAAAAAATCTGTAAATTATGTACCTGACGGACTACGTACAACCATTCTCGTTATGGGCGTTGACAAGCGAGAAGGAATGGAAACAGAAAGAGCATTTAGAACTGATACGATGATGTTAATTACTATAGATCTATTAGGCAAAAAAGTTGGCCTATTATCAATCCCAAGGGATCTATGGGTGAAGATCCCCGGATTTGAATCCAAAGATAGAATTAATACGGCTAATTTCAAAGGAGATGCTTACCGCCTACCTGGTGGTGGTCCTGCATTAGCAGCAGAAACCATTGCAGTAAATCTCGGCATTCAAATAGACAACTATATTCGGTTAAATTTTACTGCATTCGAATTTCTTATAGACGAAATTGGTGGTATCGAAATTAATGTTCCAACAGAAATTGATGATCAAAAGTATCCTGACTGTTGTTCTGGTTATGATCCTTTGTTTATACCACAAGGAGTACAACAAATGAATGGAGATCTGGCACTTAAATATTCTCGAACAAGATCAACATATGGTGGGGATTTTGATAGAGCAGCCAGACAACAGCAAGTTCTGCTAGCAGTTAGAGAAAAAGTGCTAGATATGAAAATGATTCCAACACTGATAGCAAAAGCTCCCAAATTGTATTCCACTTTGTCTGATAGTTATGATACAGATATGAAACTAGAACAAATTATAGATATAATTCAACTATCTGCAGAAATAAATTCTGATGACATTCAAACTGCAGTGATTAATGGAGACTACTTAATGAATGAATTTACCACCTCTGAGGGAGCACAAGTAGTACTCTTAGATTCACAAGCATTTAGACAATTACGTGAGCAAATGTTCTACAAACCAGCACCATATACTAATACAAAAATAGACATAGACACTAATTTACTAGCAATCGAAGAATCTGCCAATATTGATATACAAAATGGTTCCACGACTAGTGGG
>DBHI01000096.1:0-10295 GCA_002296125.1 Anaerolineales bacterium UBA832
CCTTTTGAATGGCAAAAGGGTAAGGATGAGTTTTTGCGTCCGCCTAGTCAAGATGAGTTGGTTGAAGTTACTTATTGTGGTACATGATGGTTTGTGAAGTTAATTTGAAATAAGTTGCGACATCCAATAAAGTACTCTTCTCCAGAGCGGCATTTCAGCGATTGGCGATGCAGATGTGCTTGGCTTCCAATAATTTACTAGTTTAACTTTGAAATCTGGGTCACCACCTCTAATTTCCCTGTCTCCAATTACTAATACATATTTACCATATTGATTGCTTGTTGAATCTGACCAAACTGCTACTGTATATGTACTAGATGATGGAAGAGCAATACTTTTTCTTTGTTGTCTCCAGTAGCTTGTCCGTGAATATGGTTCAAAAAACCAAGTTGGTTTTGTTAGCGGAGGCAGGACAACTGCACCGTTTTTTGATGTTTCTATTTCTAATAATAATGATTCAGGGGTTTTACCAGTGATTGGTAGGTTTGGGCCAATTAGTGCTATATATGGAGCAAACCCTTTGTTTTTTTCTATGTCTGGAATGGTTATTCCGATAAGTATATTGGAATCTTTAGTGCCGTAGAATGTGAAATAGTCTATATCATCTATGGAGTCTAATGATGCATATATTGCAGTAGAAATGGTAGGGTCATTTATTTCAAATGCATTGGCGCTAGTGGTGTCAGGTTTTTCGAAGAATGGCTGATGCGCACTTACCAATGTTGTAGGTTGGTATAGCTGTGGCAAATGCGCTAATAGAAGAGCAACGAATAGCTTGTAGCGCACTAGGTTGTGTAGCAGAAATTTAATTGTCGTCATTAAATATTGTATTTACTTTTTCGTGCCTGTATGAAAATATTGATTGAAGTTGTGATCTAACAAAAGCAGATGGAATCGGACTGTTTCCTATAATTCCGAATGGCAGACTGTAGGTGATAGTGTCTGATATTAGAGTTTGTGTACCTAGGGACTGGAATCTATGTTCATGATACCAGAATCTATATGGGCCAATACGTTGTTCGTCTACAAATGATTCTAAGGGAGTCAGATATGTTATTTCAGTGAGCCATGAGGTGGTAATCAGTGGAAGAATTTGAACTTTGTATTCTATTAGAAGACCTTCTTTCATTTCTTTGTCGACTCCTGAAACAAAGTTAAACCCCATTCGAGGAGGAGTGATCTTATTAAGGTTTTTTGGAGTTGCAAAAAACCTCCAGACAACATCGATTGGTTTGTTTACGACTTGACTTGTTACTAGTCTTTGTATCATTTATTTTTCCTTGTTAATGATTTGAAATTTGGTAGAAAAGCTGGCACATTGTTAGCGTACTGTTGGTACGAAGCCTTTGTTCTGGCGAGAGATTTCTCAAGTATAGGTATACCTGAGAATTTAATTACAATGATTGACATTAGGACTGGTGAGTAAATGAACCACCACATTTCTGGTGTTAGCGCTACTAACCAAAAACCCCACCATTGGATGACATCTCCGAGATAGTTTGGGTGCCTTGAAAGGGACCATAATCCTTTCGTTAATATTTTGCCCTGATTAGAGGGTTTGTTTTTAAATAAGTACAATTGAATATCGGCTGTTGTTTCAATAATAAAGCCACTAAGCCAGATAAGCGCCCCTAGAACTATTGTGAGTGTTATGGGGCCTGGAAACAATTGGGTAATTACGAGAGGAGCTGACAGAATCCAGATAAGTGTGGCTTGGAGCATAAATACTGTGATGAGACTTCTCCACCAATAATTTGTAGGATTTGAATTTCGAAACTTAATGTATCTAGGGTCTTCACCTTTTCCTCGCATTCTTATGTATAAATATGTTGTAAGCCTTAAGGCCCACACGGTAATTATTAATCCAAGTAGTATAGATTTAGGTGATGAAGTGGTGGCGGAAGACAGATAAGTGTACCAGTAAGTGACTGCAAATCCACACCCCCAATAAAGATCTATTATTGAGCTATTTTTTATCAGTAGGCTGTAAAACCATAAAGCCGTGATCGATATAGTGAGCGGTAATGCTGTGCTTGTCCATGTAGTAAGTAGTTCCATTGTAAACAGTTTTATTTGATTAGCTCTGGTGCGCTAAGTTTATCGAATTCACTAGTGCCAGCCAATAAATCGATATCCGATTTAGTCTCAATGATTCTATTTATTGATCCGTCTACCATTTGGATTACTCTATCTACGTATTTACACATTCTTAGATCGTGAGTGACCATTATTCCAGCCCTGTTTTCCTCGTGTATTAAATCAGCAAATATTTGGACTACCTGCTGAGCCCTCTGAGTGTCGAGGCTAGCTGTAGGTTCGTCTGCCAAAACAACTCGAGGGTCATGTATGAGTGATCGAGCAATAGCTATTCGTTGCTGTTGTCCTTTAGAAATTTGTGAAGGTAGTGAATTGAGTTGATCCTGCAGTCCAAGTCTAACTAATAGATCTTTTGCGCGCGTAGATGTTGATGCATTATATTTGCTGTTTAGTCTTAACATTAATTCAACATTTTCTATTGCAGTTAAGTAGGGCACTAGATTATTGTCTTGGAATGTGAATCCTATTTTTTCCCGCCTAAATCTTGCCCTCTGCTTAGCATTCATTTGATCAAAGGCATAGCCGTCTACGGCAATTGTTCCGTTGCTTGATTCTAGGAGAGTAGCAAGCATAGCTAAGAGTGTAGTTTTTCCTGATCCACTTGGTCCAACTAATGCAACAAATTCTCCGGATCCTACATTGATAGAAACTTCAGACACGGCATCAACTGATTGGTTGTTGGATCTATATGTTTTTCCTAGGTTGGTAGTGGATAGTATAGGTGGCATAATTGGTTACATGTCAAGCGCTGTAAGTGGTTCAACTTTGTGTGCCATTCGTATAGATAGCAATCCACCTAATGGGCCGATAAAAATTAAGGTTACTACAGTAATAGCAACCGAAGAAGGTGTGAAATATACAGGGACATTTGAGGGTAGTGATGATGCTAGGAGAAAAGTTACTGTGGATCCAATAATTACTCCGAATAGGCTTACCATTATGATTTGAGATATTGCAGCTGATGAAACTAAACCATTTGGTGCTCCTATAGCTTTTAGCATTCCTATTTGTGGTAGTTTTTGAAGGATTTGTATTTGAAAGAACCCTCCTATCACTAGAGTTCCTATAAGAAAGGTAAATCCTTTGATAGTGTTTAGAGTACCTTGTTGTTCAGAATATCCAGGTGCGGACTCATAGGATGTTACTATATCAGCTGTTTCTATATCGTCTAAAGTGTCGGATATTATGGTTGAAAGGCGATTGAGGTCATATTTGCCATTGGATTTTATTGCTATTACATTAAGTACGGGTTGGGTACTGTAATTATTTGGGTCTGACTTAGGCCGGTATCTATCCCAGGTTGGTAGGGTTACAAATATTGAGGGTCTAAAGAAATATCTTTGACCACTCGTGATTCCAGTAACCGTGAGATCAAATAGTTTGTCATCAGTACCTTGTGTAGATTTAATAGTTAATATGTCTCCAGGTGAAATTGATAGCAGATTTGCTATATTTTCATCGATTAGCACCATTTTTGATGGATAGGTTTGTAGATTGTTTCCGTTAATTGCATCGGGCGCACCTGGTGTAAATGGTTCTACGCCTATAAATGAAACATCTATTGGCTCTTCGTTCTGGGTAATGACTTTTACGTTGCTAAATGCTATTGGTCCGGCATCTTCTAGCCCATCAATTCGTTTTGATCGTTTGAATTTCTTGAAGTCTAATCGACTTTCGATTGTTGAAAAACTTACGTCCTTTTGAAAAATTAGTAAGTCGGCATTAAGTTTCTCTAGATACTCCTTGTTGTTCGTAGCGAGACCTTCTCCAAGACCTGCTGTAAATAAGACTAACACTGATATTAGAGCTATTACTAGACTAAACAGGAAGTATTTTGTTTTGTTTCGCCAGATTTCTTTAAAGCTTAAATATATTGCCATTGGTCTCTTTGTGTGATTGTGACAAACTTCACTAGTTTGTAAAATTATACATTGGCTAAATCAATTTTGGAAATTATACAATATAATAAGACTAATAATATTGTGTTTGATAAAGAATTTTGAATGTACATACAGATTATATATATAAACACATAAAAACCATGAAAATTTTTTATTTAGACGTGTTTGCCAAGAAATTATTTGAAGGTAATTGCGCTGCGGTAGTACCTTTGGATGAATGGATAGATTCTGCGGTAATGCAATCAATTGCTGCTGAAAACAATTTGTCCGAGACAGTTTTTTTTGTGCCGTACAATGATGGATATAATATTAGATGGTTTACGCCGTTGTGTGAGGTGGACCTATGTGGACATGCAACTTTGGCGGCCGGTTATGTCATATTTAATGAGTACGGGCACGATGGTGATTCTATTAAGTTTAAAAGTAAATCTGGGCTACTTTATGTTAATCGTTATGTGGATTTGATTTCGCTTGATATGCCCGCTAAAGAATCAGTGAAATGGGAGCATTCTAATGGATTGGCAGATTGTCTAGGTGCTGAATATGATGAGGTATTAATCGGCGATGATTTGTTGGTAGTATTCAAGAATGAATATTCCTTAGCTAATTTAGATCCTGATTTTGGTAAGATGAAATCTTTTCCTGGTAGAGGTGTTATTGTTACTGCTCCATCTGGATATTGTGATTTTGTAATGCGATTTTTTGCTCCGAAGCTTGGAATTAATGAAGATCCTGCTACAGGATCTGCATTCACTCAATTAGGTCCGTATTGGGGCTACAGAATGGCTAAGAGTGAAATGAGTGCTAGTCAATTGTCAAAACGCGGTGGGACTATATACTGCGAGATCAATAAAGATCGGGTAATTGTTGCAGGGAATGTAATTAAGTACATGGAAGGTAGTTTAAATATTGAGGCTTAAAGTAAATATATAGTCTAGTATTTCATTAAATGTGCGTGTTTTTGTTTTAGCTTTTCTAACTTTGGTAGTATTGTTGCCTGGCAGTACATGTTTGTTGGATTGTTCGTAAAATAGTCTTGATGGTAATCTTCAGCTATATAAAACTTGGTGAATTGAGATATTTCCGTTACTATTTGCTTACTGTATATTTTTTCGATAGTTAACCATTTGACTATTTGTTCAGCATCAGTTTTTTGACTTGAGGAATGATAATATATAGCTGAGCGATACTGAGTACCTATGTCGTTACCCTGCCTATTAGGAGTGGTTGGGTCGTGATAGGAGAAGAAAAGTTCTAGTAATACTTTGTAGTTAATGATGTCATGATTAAAGATTATCTGTACGGCTTCAGCATGACCGGTGGTGCCTCTGCATACTTCCTCGTAGGTTGGATTAGTTGTGTTTCCCCCAGTATAGCCTGATATTACTGAAGATATTCCTGATATTCGACTAAATAGTGATTCTAAACACCAAAAGCATCCGCCTGCAAGTGTGGCAGTATGCAATTTAGTTTGTTGATGGTTTGGTTGATTAATATCTGTCATAGTTTATTCTTATACTGGATGGTATTATAGGGTATAGTATATCATTCATGTTCAAGTAAAGAAAAATACAACTATATATATAATGTTGACATTTGTGATTATAAGGAGGACGTAAATGAATAAAGTAGCTGTTGTTACTGATAGTACTGCAACAATTCCTGCTGATGTTATAAGTGATATGGGGATTCATGTAGTACCATTAACTTTGGTGTGGGGTGAGGAAACTTTTCTAGATGGGGTAGAGGTTACAGCAGAGCAATTTTACGAAAGGCTTCAGAGTGACACTAACTTTCCGAGCACAACTCAACCGAGTGCATTAGAGTTTGAAAATGCCTACAAAACGGTTGCTGATAATCATGACTCAATATTGGTTATTACTATCTCAAGTGAACTTTCTGGAACCTATAATTCTGCAGTGCAGGCTAAAGAAATGATGGATGGTATTGATATTGAGATTATTGATACGAAGACTATGCCAATGTCCGCTGGATTTATCGTGTTGGCTGCTGCGATGGCCGCTAAAGAAGGTAAGGGACTGAGTGAGTGCGCCTCTATAGCAAAAGAAGCAAATGATAATGTGGGAGTTCTTGTAGCGTTAGATACTCTTGAGTATTTGCATCGTGGAGGTAGGATTGGTGGTGCCCGAAAACTGTTGGGTGGAGCTCTCAATATAAAACCTATTCTAACTGTTCAAGATGGTATTGTGCAAGATGCTGGAAAAGTAAGGACAAAAAAGAAGGCATTACGACATTTGGTAGATACTGTTAGTGCTGAACTAGAAGGCAAAACTAATATTAGATTAGCTGGACTACACGCATCAGCATATGCAGATTGCGAGAAAATGTTGGGACAGCTAGTAGATATCGTAAAACCAACTCAATCGTTGATTACTGAACTGAGTCCAGTTGTAGGTGCTCATGCTGGACCTGGGGCAATTGGTATAGCCTGGATACATGATTAGAGAGTGTTTCTAGTAGTTTAATGGGTTGCGAGGACAAAATATAGAGGAAATCTAGGAGGATCTTATTATTTTTGCCCCTAGTGAAGTAAGTTTATTTTCTATGTCTTCGTAACCTCGTTCAATTTGATGGATGTTTCTAATGGTAGATTCTCCGTTTGCGCATAATGATGCAATTAGAAGCGCCATGCCAGCGCGTATATCTGGGCTTTCAAGTGTTTCAGCTTGAAGAATTGTTGGTCCTTGCACGATGCATCTATGAGGGTCGCACATAATTATTTGGGCACCCATGCTTATAAGCTTATCAACAAAGTGTAGCCTGCTTTCAAATAGTTTTTCATGGAAAAGAATTGTTCCTTCAGATTGGGTTGCTACAACTATTGCTATACTCATCATGTCTGCTGGGAATCCAGGCCATGGCGCATCATCTATCTTCGGTATAGCGTTATCTAAATCAGGTGTAATTTTTAGATCTTGGTTTGGTGGTACTATTATATTATCATCTTGAATTGTCCACGATACTCCTAATTTCGAAAATACTAAATGTGCCATTTTTAAATAGTGTGGTGATGCGTTTGTTATTTTGACGCTGCCGCCTGTTACTGCGGTTGCTCCTATAAAGCTTATAACCTCTAGGTAATCTGGACCTATTGTGTGGGTTCCTCCATGGAGAGAATTGACGCCTGTAATTGTTAGCATGTTCGATCCTATGCCTGTTATTTTGGCTCCTAAGGAGTTTAGGAAATGACAGAGTTCTTGTACGTGAGGTTCTGAAGCAGCGTTTCTTAGCTTGGTGGTTCCTTTGGCTAGTACGGATGCCATCAATGCATTTTCTGTAGCTGTAACACTAGCTTCGTCTAGTAGTATATCTGAACCGTGCAAGCGTGTGGTTTCAATGCGAAATGGATTTGTTCCTTTTATTTGAGCGCCTAGCGACTGAAGGGCTATGATGTGTGTGTCAAGCCTACGTCTCCCAATAACATCACCTCCGGGAGGTGGTAGGGTAAGTTTTCCGTGGCGCGCCAGCATTGGGCCCGCTAGAAGTATTGACGCTCTTATATGTTTACATAAGGATGGATCTGGACAATGATCAACAATTGATTTAGCTTGAACTACCCAAGTGTGGTCCGACTCGGGAGTAATGGTTGCCCCTATACTTTCAAGTAATTGTTTGAGTGTAAATATATCACCTATAAGCGGTACGTTTTTAAGTTTTACAGGCTCTTCTGTGAGAAGACATGCAGCAAGTATTGGTAATGCAGCATTCTTGTTCCCTGAGGGTGCTAAGGTTCCGTTAAGGGGAAGGCCTCCCTGTATTACGAATTGTTCCATAACTGATTATCTCATAAAAATATTATATGGTTATAGAGATTCTATATTCTCGGATCCAGATTGTAAAGGCTGATTGCTTTTATCGATATTGATTTTTGTATATATTATTTCTGTGTTTTATAGCTAAGATGGTAAAATTGTAACATGGAAAAAGCGAATAACTTGGATTCAAATAAACCAGCCGGAATAGTTGATTCATTAGGTAAAGGTTTCAGTACAGTGGTATCTAGAATTACACTTGTTTCTATACCTTTGTTGCTAGATTGTTTTTTGTGGTTGGGACCCAGATTAAGAGCTTCTGACTTGGTGTCTGGAGCATTCGAGATGCTTGGTTTACCTGTTCAACCTGACAATTATATGGAGTCTGGGTCGTTGGCTGGTCTGGATACAGAAAGCCTTTCTGAAGCTTTGAATTTATTCAGTTTCTTAAGTACATCGCCATTAGGTGTTCCTAGTATGATTGTTAATAAGATGATACTAAACACGCCGTTTGGTCAAGGAATTGAATTTTCTATAGGCACATGGGGATCCTTTGCAGTAGTAGTAATAGTTTTGACTCTTGTTGGTCTTTTGCTTGGAGCAATCTATTTTTCTATGATTGCAGAGGGTGTTGAAAATGAAGATAGAGATATTAATCACGAAGAAATTATTACTAATATCTTGCAGAGTTGGTTTAAGATCGTTGCATTTGGGTTGTTATTAATAGTCGGGATATTTGGTATAGGATTTGCAGTTTCTCTAATCGCTAGTGTAGCATCAATCTTGCACCCAAGTATTGGAGGATTTGTAATATCAGTAGGTGTTGCTGTTTGGGTTTGGGCATTATGTTTTGTTGCTTTTAGTATTCATGGGTTTGTTATGAATAAACTTTCTCTCATAGATGGAATCAAAAGCAGCGTACAACTTGTGAGAAATAATATGAGCTCTGTTGTTGGATTGTTTGGGCTAGGATTTTTGATTGTGTTAGGTTTGGGATATTTGTGGAGTATTCCTGAGAGTGATTCGTGGTTGCTGTTTATTGGAATAGCTTCTCACGCATTTGTATTAACAGGCATATATGCATCAACTTTTCATTTTTACAAGGATAGGTTTCGATGGAACGAAAATGATTCTGACAATTAAATTGAAATTTTATAGATTAAGATATAAAGGGTGTAGCTATGGCTAAATCAAAAAAACAGACTAATGTACAGAGAAATTCTAAACAAGGCTATGGGGCAAGCAGTATACAGGTATTGGAAGGATTGGAAGCTGTAAGACGTCGGCCTGGTATGTATGTTGGTGGAGCTGATAGTAGAGCTATGCATCATCTTATCTACGAAGTTGTAGACAACTCTATTGATGAGGCGCTTGCTGGTGAATGTGATTTTGTATCTGTTACTATTAACGCAGACGAGAGTGTTACTGTTGAGGATAATGGTAGAGGCATTCCTGTAGAGAAGCATCCTGCTGAAAAAGTTTCTGCCTTAGAAGTAGTAATGACTAAACTGCATGCTGGCGGCAAATTTGGTGGAGGTGGCTATAAGGTTTCGGGTGGATTGCATGGCGTAGGAGTAAGCGCTGTGAATGCCTTATCTAGCGTATGTGAGGTGTGGGTAACTCGAGATGGTCACGTTTGGCACCAGAAATACAAGCAGGGAATTCCTCAAGCTTCTGTAAAAAAGGTCGGTAAAGCTGAAAAAGGTTTAACTGGAACTAAAACTAGGTTTATGCGTGATACTAGTATTTTTAAAGAGGATAATAGTTACAAATTCGAAGTTCTTTTACAGAGATTCAGAGAAATGGCTTTTGTTACTAGGGCAGTGACAATCAAACTTGTAGATGAGAGAGTAGGTAGAGAGATGACTTTCTACTTTGAAGGTGGCATTAAGAGTTTCGTGCGTTACCTAAATAAAAATAGATCTGTTTTGCATCCAGTTATGCATGTTGAAAAGGAAATAGATGGGACAGGTGTGGAGGTAGCGTTGCAATATAATGATGGCTTTGCTGAAAATACATATTCCTTTGCGAATACTATCAATACCTCCGATGGTGGGACTCACATGACCGGACTTAGGTCTGCTCTTACCAGAACTATTAATGATTACGCAAGAAAGGCTAAGCTATTAAAAGAAGCAGATCATAATTTTGGCGGAGAGGATACTCGGGAAGGATTGACTGCTATTGTCAGTATAAAACATAAAGACCCTCAGTTTGAAAGCCAAACGAAAGTAAAACTGATGAATCCAGAAGTTTCTGCTTTGGTGCAGCAGGCTTTGGGAGATTTTCTTCTTGAGCAGCTCGAAAAAAATTCAAAGATGGGGAAATCTATTGTTGAGAAATGCTTGACGTCTGCTAGAGCTAGGGATGCAGCAAAAAAAGCCAGGGATTTAGTTATACGGAAGAGTGCACTTGAATCACTTACATTACCTGGTAAGCTTGCTGATTGTTCTGAGAGAAATCCAGAGAAATGTGAACTGTATATTGTTGAGGGTGATTCGGCTGGAGGCTCTGCTAAACAGGG
>DBHI01000096.1:10689-16121 GCA_002296125.1 Anaerolineales bacterium UBA832
GAAAGATCTAGACTAGATAAAATTTTAGGCAATAATGAGGTTAAGGCCCTTATAAGTGCTCTTGGTACTGGAATAAGTGATGGATTCGATCTTGATAATTTGCGTTATCATCGGATAATAATTATGACAGATGCTGATGTTGATGGAAGCCATATTAGAACCTTATTGTTGACATTCTTTTTTAGATACATGCAAAGCCTAATTGAATCTGGCCATTTGTTTATTGCTCAGCCTCCATTGTACAAAATTAGTAAAGGAAAGAAGAGTGTTTATGTGTACAATGAAGAAGAAAAGGATTCAGTTATATCTGAGTGGTCTGATGGAGGAAAATCATCTCTGCAGAGATACAAGGGTTTAGGTGAAATGAATCCTGAGCAGTTGTGGGATACTACCATGGACCCAGGTGTTAGAACCTTATTGCAAGTCTCAATTGATGATGCATCTGAAGCAGATCGTACGTTTGATATGTTAATGGGTAGTGAGGTTCCGCCTCGACGTAGATTTATACAGACTCACGCTAAAGAAGTTAGAAATCTTGACGTTTGATTAAGGTTTGCTTTGGGTTTAATTATCCATTGATTTGTTTCCCGCATGGATAAAATTTGGTAGTCATTGTGTCTTGTGGCTCTTCGTCTTCGTAGTAGAGTTTCGTTGTTAGTGTACATAATTCGTTGGAATTTACTCCGGCTGGCAAATGAAGTGTAATTTCTGTAGTTGCAGTGAGTGGCTCTAATATTTCTGCAGTGACAAGAATCTCATTGAAAGAATTGGTTATTCGAATGGATAGATTAGGACGTTCCTCAAATGGAGTGATGGTGAATGATGCGTTAATTCGTGTGCAATCAGAATAAGGCTCAAGGTGCACTTTTTTTATTTTCATTTTATTACGTGGCAGTCGATCTGTACCGTCTTCAAAAAAAAATATTTCTTCCAATGTATATTCTCAGTTGATATTTAGTTAGTTGCTGTTGTCATCGTCAATTATTTGTGAAGCTTCTGATATTGGTAATGGTGCGGTAATATCATAATCTACATATGTAAGTGAAATCCATCCTAAAGTCGAATTAAAGCCTGGTATATCTTTTATTTTACCCCATGTGCCTGCTTGATTCTGAGCAATTAGGGTTACGCATTCTCCTTCAAGAAGATAAGTAATTTTATTGTATGATGAGCTAGGACCGGATCTTACATTTAGTGATGAAATAGTGACGCAGGCCTCTAGTTGTGGTTGCGAATCATTGTTGTCTATAAAATCTATGGCTTCTATGTCTGAATCAGATTCTGGTGCTGCAATTATGTTTGATTGACTTGCTGGAGCACTAAAAATGAAAGGGGTCGAAATCGGATCAGGTAGTTCTGTGGGTGGAAGTACTATAGATGTTGGCTGAATAGTAGCTTGAGTTGTGTAGTTGGTTGCTTGATCTATAATTGACCAGGCCGTTGATATAGTTTTATCTGGATAAAGAATAAATGCTGAGACAGTTGCTAGCGTAGGAACTATTATTGCTAGAGGAGCAAATGGTTTTCGTTTTTTTCTACGACGTTTTTTGGTTGTAGTGCTGTTATTATGGGCCTGAATCCGAGAGTTGGTTGGTCCAGCATTGGTAATTTGTCCAGACGCTGTTCGTGCTTTCTCGTTGTTGGCAGCCTCCCACATTAGGAAGGCTGCAGCCTGATATATTTCTGCAAGAGATTGCTGTGATTGAGGTTCTGACAAATTCCTTAGGTGTGAAGTGCGAGCTGTAACTGCAGCAGCTATTTCTTCTGGTGATGCATCCCTTGGAATATTTAATAACTCGTTAGGTGATTTATTGGTCACTGGTATACTGTTATATTCTTGTTTTCTATTTAGTTGTGTTTAATTATAAACCAAATTAAGTGATACGCATGCTATTCTGCTGATAAATCAATGTGCCTGGATTTTGCTGAGGATCAAGGGCGGAAGTCAATTCTCCTGGAAGTTTTGCTGAAAAGATGTGTGCGCTAATTGATGGATTTCTTTTTATTATGTTTTGCATATATTTTACTTTGGATTGCATTCCACCTGTGATATCCGGCGATGTTGATTCTGAGATATTATTTAGAGAAATGTTGTCTGTTGTGGATATAGATTGAATTAGCGTGCCGTTCGGGTAGGATGAGTAAACTCCTTGATCTATTCCTGCTAAGTATATTTTATCAGGTGGTAGTGAGACTGAAAGGTATTTGAATATTTCCTCTGTTGAGATTATTGATGCGCCATATTTCTTGTCGTAACATATATCTCCATGAATTAACGATATAGCATTTTGTTTTAGTGCTGTAAGTATTGGTGAGGTTGACATATGTATTAGTCGTCCAGAATCGCACTGAGCAGTTGAAGACGGATGATATGATACGACTTTTAGTCCAGCCTGGATTAGGTATGATTCTAGGAGTCTTGTTAGTGACGACACAGCTTTTGCAACTTCTAATGCTCCATTCCAGGCGGATTGATTATTTATTTTGCCTGATAGTTGGTGTTTGATGGCTTGGATGTGTCCGAATGAACCTGCACCATGACCTAATATAATATTTTGACACGAATTATTGTTAACATATACAGCTAGCTCAGATGATAGATGATCGATGATGTCTAGGTTAGCTGTGCACTCTTTATGTTTGTTGGTAATTAATGATCCACCAAATTTTATATAGTATAGTTGTTTTGGTATTGTATTCATTATTATGAGATTTGAGTTATTATGGTATGGGAACTTATTTTAGCAAGAGCACTTGAAACTTCTTGATAATGTTCTTTTTCTGTGATAGCTACAATATTACCTCCATAACCAGCGCCTGATATTTTTGCACCTAAAGCACCTGATTCTAGTGATGTTTTGACGAGAATGTTTGTAAGCTGAGTGGTAACACCTAGAGCGTCTAGTATTTCGTGGTTTTGGTTCATTAGTTGACCTAGGAGTTTATAATCCCCTGAATTAAAGGCATTCTTACCTTCTCTAACTATTTCTGTTATATTCTGCATTGCAGTGTCGTAGACACGTTTGTTGTTTTTATAATTTTTTGTAAATTTGTTTATCGAATTAAAAGTACTGCTTGGTGTTCCGCTATTGGCTACAATAAATAGTAAAGGTACAGGTGGAGATAGCGCCTCAGTAGGATAGTCTTTTTGGTATAGTATGGGTTTTTCGTATGCTATAACGGTGTTGTCTACTCCAGATGGTGATCCGTGCTGTATTACTTCTGTTTCGTAAACAAATTTATTTATTTGCTCAGTAGTTAAATTTAGATTGAGATGATCATTTAAGGCTTTGATAACTGCAGTTGATATTGACGCGCTTGATCCAAGACCTGATGATAGGGGTATGTCAGAAACCACATGTATTGAATCTTTAAAAGTTGAAGTGATGTTCAATGAGTTGAGTATGGTGTTTATCACCTTAACTAATTTATGTTTTCTGTTGGATTTATCGAGAGATGATACTAGATTGATATCAGGGGCGATGATGCGTGAATGATTATTTTGAGGTGAACAGTGTGGTGTAATTTTGGCTGTTGATTTTAATTGCAGTAGTGGGCATGCTATTGATGGGTACCCGTAGACAACTGCGTGCTCTCCAAAAAGTATAAATTTGGCTGGTGCTGTCGATGTAGTTGATGTGACTGGGCAATTTACCAATAGTTGTACCTGAGTATAGTTGCTGTAATTAACCATATGGTTATTGAACATAACAAGGGTCGATCTGTAAAAACTAAAACTTCAGGTGTTCCTCCAGCGTTTTTGACATTTACTAGGTACAAGTATCTAAACACACCATATACAACAAAGGGTATTGTAAGCATCATACTGTCGTTTCGAGGTTGGTGGTATGTAGCGCTAAAGGTATATAGAGAATAGGATATGATTGTACAAGTTGATACGCTATATATAAGTAAGTCTATGAATGGTTTGGTGTAGTTATCAAGGACCGTCCTGTGAGTCCCAGCTTTATTGTTTAGTGTAACTATTTCACTACGACGTTTCCCAAGTACTACAAGTAGTGCACCAAAACCTACACACATATAGATCCATGGTGAGCCTATAGGAGCTTGTTCTACATCGACCAATGTGGCTCCAGCAGCTACTCTAAAGACGAATCCAAGCGATATCATTAGTACGTCGACTATAACAACGTGTTTTAATTTAATAGAGTAGAAAATATTTTGGATCCAATATACTAATAGTATTACCCCAAACCATTGGCTTAATAGAAAAGCACATGGTAGAGTAATCAATGGCAACAAAATTGATACTATTGTTGCGGAACGTTTGTTGAGATTTCCAGATGCGATCGGCCTATGTCGTTTGATTGGATGGATCTTATCGTTCTCGTAGTCAAAGAGGTCATTTGTAATGTATATAGCCCCGCTTATTAGAGTAAATAGAATGAATCCATATATAGTGGATATGACATATTCTATTTCAAATAATTTTCTGTCAAATATAAGAGCAGCGAACAAGAAAATATTTTTAACCCATTGTCGTGGTCTTGTAGTATTAATGAGTGATATAAATTGTTGCATTGTTATATTATATCGTAAATACGTTGATGATAAAATTATAGTATGAATAAGATTAGATTAGATAATTTAGTTCTAAAGCTAGGGTTTGCTGAAACGCGATCTAAAGCTAAAGGACTGATAATGGCTGGTCATGTGAAGGTTGATGGTGTTGTTGTCGACAAGGCTGGCACAAGTGTATCTATAGATTCTAACGTTGAAATTTTAGATGGTGTTAAGTATGTAGGTAGAGGTGGCCGTAAATTGGAAGGCGCATTAGATGAGTTTAATGTTGATGTTTCTGGTAAGATATGTGCAGATGTTGGTGTTTCTACTGGCGGCTTTACTGATTGCCTGCTACAACGAGGCGCTGGTAGAGTATATTGTATTGATGTTGGTAAAGGAGTGATACATTGGAAGCTTAGGAATGACCATAGGGTGGTTGTAAAGGAGACAACTAATGTTAGGTATTTGAAATCACTACCTCAAGCACCGGAAATTGTTACTGTTGATGTATCATTTATCTCATTAAAGCTAGTTTTACCATCTATTAGAAAATGGATTGATGATAACGGAATTATTATTGCACTTATCAAGCCGCAATTTGAAGCTGGTAAGAGTGATGTTGGAAGAGGAGGTATCGTTAGGTCTAAGGCAGTGCATAGACGTGTACTGGGCGAGGTAATGCAATATTGTTACGACAATAACTTTTTTCCTAGTAAATTGATGGTAAGTCCTCTTAGAGGAGCCAAGGGTAATGTTGAATTATTTAGCATGCTAACTTTGAAGAACTATGAAGCAGTTGATGAAATAAAATTAATTGATGAGTGTATTGAAGGTATTGAATTATAGATATGACTAGTATTAATAACATAAGAAATTTTTGTATTATTGCTCATATTGATCACGGAAAA
>DBHI01000096.1:16435-33050 GCA_002296125.1 Anaerolineales bacterium UBA832
CATATTGATCACGGAAAATCTACTCTAGCTGATAGACTATTGCAGATGACAGGTACTGTGAATGACAGAGATATGCATGATCAATTACTAGATGGGATGGACCTAGAACGGGAAAGAGGCGTTACTATTAAAGCTTCTGCTGTTAGAATGAATCACTTAGATGAAATTAATGGATTGATGGAACTAAATCTGATTGATACTCCAGGGCATGTGGATTTCTCTTATGAAGTTAGTAGAGCTTTAGCTGCCTGTGAAGGAGCTTTGCTTGTAGTGGATGCTAGTCAAGGTATTGAGGCTCAAACTCTTGCAAATTTGTACTTAGCTCTGGAACTTGACTTGGATATTGTACCTATCATCAACAAGGTTGATTTGGATTCAGCTAGAACTGAAGATGTAAAAATAGAAATTGGCGATTTGCTTGGTGTTGAATATGATAGTATTGTGTCTGTGTCAGCTAAGAATGGATTCAATATGGAGTCTGTTTTAGATTCAATAGTTAATGAGATTCGATGTCCCTTATTGACAGAAACTGAGCAGCTTAGAGGCCTGGTCTTTGATTCACATTATGATTCTTACAAGGGCGTTGTGGCTTATATTAGAATTGTAGACGGGGTTCTTGATGGAAGTCAACCTGTCAGAATGATGCAGTCGGATACTACATTTGATCCTATTGAGATTGGATATTTTGCTCCTCATATGACCAGTGCTAAAGGGTTAGTTCAAGGACAGGTAGGTTACATTGCTACAGGCATAAAGAATGTACAGGACTGTAGAGTTGGGGATACCCTAGTGATTGGTGGAACTAATGATATTATTCCTCTGGATGGTTATAGGCCGGCAAAGCCAATGGTATATGCTGGAATTTTTCCTGTCGAAGGAGATGATTATCAGATACTTAAGGATTCTATTGAGAAACTACAGCTAAATGATCCTGCATTAATTTATTCCCCGGAAGTGTCCCATGCACTAAATTTTGGTTTTAGAGTTGGGTTTCTTGGCATGTTTCATATGGAGATAGTACAGGAAAGGCTAGAGAGGGAGTACGATCTGGATATTATTGCTACGGCTCCTTCTGTTGAGTATCAGGTTGTAAGTAATGACGGTGAAGAGCATATTATTAGATCCCCTTCTGAAATGCCAGAGCCTAATTTGATAGATGTAATTAGGGAGCCTTGGATGGCGGTTAATATTTATGCGCCACTTAAATACTATGGCGTAGTGATGGAGTTAGCTACAAAGAGAAGAGGAGTATTTGTTGAAGAACAGCATGTTGGCGGCCAGCGAATTGTTTTAGTATTCAAGATGCCATTGTCTGAATTGATTGTTGATTTTTTTGATAAACTTAAGTCGTCCACTAGAGGATTTGGTTCTCTTGACTATCAGTTTGATAGTTACATTGTAGGCGATCTTGTTAAGCTGACAATTTTGGTAAATGATCAGTCAGTTGATTCTTTGGCTATGATTGTTCACAAAGATGATGCATACGTTACTGGACAGCGGCTTATCACAAAGTTAAAAAAACTTATACCAAGGCAGTTGTATCCAGTGGCTATTCAAGCGTCTGCTTCAGGACGTATAATTAGTCGTGCTAATGTACGTGCCTTGAGGAAAGATGTATTGGCTAAATGCTACGGAGGAGATATTACAAGGAAAAAGAAGTTGTTGGCGAAACAGAAAGAAGGTAGAAAAAGATTAAAGATGGTGGGCAATGTTGAGATACCCCAGGAGGCGTTCATGGCTGTGCTTAGCGTGAAGGATTAAAATGAAGATTAATAAGAGTATTGTAATTGGGGGCGGTCCCGCTGGATTAACTGCGGGGTGGAAATTAGCTAAAGAACACATAGATGTTCTTGTAGTTGAGAAGTATCATGACGTTGGTGGTATTGCTCGTACTGAAGAATATAAAGGCTACAGGTTTGATATTGGTGGACACAGATTTTTTACTGTGGTTAATGAAGTAGAAGAACTTTGGCACGAATGGCTTGGTTCAGAGTTTGTAACTAGACCTAGAAAATCTAGGATATTGTATAAAGGTAAATTCTTTAATTATCCGTTAACTATTGTGAATGCATTAAGCGGTTTAGGTATTTTTGAGAGTATTAGAATTATTTTTAGTTATCTAAAGGCTCAGGTGTTTCAGAGGAATCCCGAAGTAAGTTTTGAGGACTGGGTGGTCAATAGGTTTGGTAACAGATTGTACGAGATATTCTTCAAAACATATACTGAGAAAGTATGGGGCATTAAATGTACCGAAATCAGAGCTGAATGGGCGGCTCAAAGAATAAAGGGCTTGACGCTTCCTGCGGCTATCAGGAATGCCTTATTTCCACCAGGAGGAAATGTAATAAAGACACTAATTAAGGAGTTTCATTACCCTATAAAGGGTCCTGGGATGATGTGGCAGAAAGTATCAAGGTTAATATGTGACGGTGGCGGTAGAGTTGAATTGAATAGCGAGGCTGTTGCTATAAATTGGAGCAATAACAAGGTAGATAGTGTAGAAATTAAGGATTCTTCAGGAACTAGAACTTTACAAACAGACTATGTCTTCTCTACTATGGCTTTAGATGATTTAATTTCCAGATTTAGACCAAGCCCACCTCAGGATGTAGTTAACGCTGCTTCTGGACTAAAGTACAGAGATTTTATTACAGTTGTGCTAATAGTAGATATTGAAGAGGTATTTGACGATAATTGGGTTTATATACATAGTCCAGATGTTATGATTGGTAGAATTCAAAACTTTAAAAACTGGAGTCTGGATATGGTTCCTGACGAAAAAACCACTAGCTTGGGGTTGGAGTATTTCTGTAATGTGGGTGATGAGCTTTGGGGCGCAAGTGATTCAGACTTGATTGAAAGAGCCAAGTTAGAGATAGAAATTATTGGTCTTGCTGAGCAATCTAATGTTATTGACGCGACTGTGGTTAGACAAGTAAAAGCATATCCTGTATACGATGTTGAGTACGGACCATTGCTAGATACAGTTAGAGCGTGGCTGAGTGGTTTTGATAATTTTCATACAATCGGTAGAAATGGTTTACATAAATATAACAACCAAGATCATTCAATGCTGACTGCTCTTAGGGCTGTTGATGAAGCTGTAAAAGGTGTTGATGTGGATGTGTGGGATATTAATACTGACAGAAGCTATCACGAGGAAGTTAAAGTGAGTAGAGATAGTAATAAACCCGTTGATATTCTAGATGCATAGCATTTTAATGGTTGCTGATGGTCTTGGATATGGATAGGCGTGTAATTGCTAGTCTTTGCGGTCTCTTTGCTGTGGGACTTACTTATATACTTATTGTGAATTGGGAATATTTTAGATTCAATATTACTATATACATTCTGATATTGTTTTCTGTATATTGTTGTGGTTCCATGTTTGTATCAGAATAGACATATGACTCAATCTTTTTAGCATCATCTGTATCTCAAAAACGGAATTTATATGATTGGTTTAATTTGGCTTACAAGTAAGCAGTTATTCAATAGATTTTTGATATTCTTTATTGTAGCTATTTCTTTTGTTTTTCGAATAAGTTTTATAGATTGGGATGACATGCAATTTTTTCATCCTGATGAGAGGTATATTGGTCTTGTTGCGTCTACTATTGAGTTTAATGTCATGTTCGATTGGTATGAAGGGTTTGACTTGGGAAACATGAACCCATTTTTATGGCCAGAAGAAGATACTACAGACGGGGTATTTGTACCAAGAGGTGGCGAAAGATTATACGCATACGGGCATGCTCCGCTGTACTTTTTGGTTATAGTTAGTAAATTGCTATATGGGCTTTTTGGATTAATTGAAAACTCAAGTATCCCTTTAGTTAGTGACTGGTTATTTGAACTAGGATTGATTACTGAATTTCATATGATTATTGTTTTGTCTAGAATTCTGTCAGCAATATGGGATACATTAACTGTAGTAGGTGTGTATCTGATTGGCGCAAGCATAAAATGTAGACGGGTTGGTATGATTGGTGCATTATTGTATGGAGTTTCAGTTCAGATGATTCAACAGGCTCATTTTGGAACATTTGACTCTATGCTTGGTATGGTAGGCTGTTATTTGATCTTGATGTGTATCAAATTTTTAGAATATAAAAGGAATTGGTATTTGTATATATCAGGAGTTTTGTATGGGTTGGCGGTTGGTATTAAGGCGTCAGGCATATTCTTGTTTATGCCCTTAGTATTATCTAGTAGTCTCAGGTATTGGAACTCGACAGTTACGAGTTCGAGAAATTTAAAAATTGTTAGCATTTGGGTTAAACTAACGGCTATTGCAGTTTTAGTGTTTGCAGCTACAAACCCATATGTTTTGCTGAGTAGTCAAACTTACGTTAATAACATTGTTTTGCAAAGCTATATGACAAGAGGTCAAGTTGATTGGCCATTTATTCTTCAGTATGAAAATACAATACCGTATTTATATCAATTTGTTCAACAAGGTAAATGGTTTTTAGGATGGCCTATTGCTACTAGTATGTATGGTGGCGCTTTGTATGGATGCTGGCAAGTTTATCGGAACTGGAAAAATGATGATGATGCGTTAGAAAGTCATAAATTGTTATTGCTAGTAGTATGGATTGTTTTTTACTTCATATATGTTGGTGGTTTGTATGTTAAGTATCTGAGGTATTTGATTCCAATTATGTCAGCTGGCGCTGTGTGCGGGGGATTGCTTTTAAATTATTTGTGGGAAAAAGGTTATTTGATTGTTAAATTAGTAATTTCTATTGGTTTAGTTGCTAGCTTGTTGTATGCTGTTGATTTTATCAGTATGTACCAAGAGAGACATCCTTGGACTAAAGCTTCAGAGTGGGTGTACGCGAATGTACCAAGAGACGGAATTATTATAAGGGAGAAATGGGATCATCCTCTTCCGGTTCCAATAAAGGTTGATGATGGAGTAAGTGTTGTAACTGACGCCGAATTTCAGATACTTGAGGTTGACCCAGTAACTGAGGAGGATGAAGATTACAAACTGGATGCGATGTTGGGTGTGTTGGAGAATGGAGACTATATGGTAGTTGCTAGCAACAGAAATTATGGAGCTATAGTAAAAAATACGCTAGAGTTTTCTAGTAGCTACAAATATTATAGATGTCTATTTGGTGGTAGCTTTGGATTTGAAATAATCTATGAGGCTAGTCGGTACCCTGAGTTAATTAGCTATCAGTATGAGTATGGAGGTAAATTATTGAGTTCTGCATATAATAAACAATCAGAAATAATGCGTTGGCTAATACCCAGTGTTTCTATTACTGATGAAAGTTTTTTTGTCTACGATCACCCTCAAGTGTATATTTTCCAAAACTTACTTAATTTGGATCGTGAACGTATGAAATTAAGCTGCGACAATTATATTTCTTCGTACTACTAATGTACTAAGTGCTACCTTCCTCAAATAGATATTTAATTAATATTGAATCTGTGATGATTTCAATTGGAGATTTGTCGTCAGTAAATATTACTTTATTTGGATTAATGGGAACTATATGATTTGGTGTATCTGATAGGATTTTATTAAGGATTGGGTGACTTTTTGAAGTAGGTAGTGTTGCGTTACGTAAGACATTATCACGGTGAGTCTGCTTTATTGTTGCAACGAGTAATGAATTGTAGGTATTTGGCACATCAATAATGTGGACGTTTGAAAAAACTGCAAGTAGAGTTGATGTGACCGAATCTATGAGTCTGCGGTCTGAAGAAGTTCTTCCTACATTTATTGCAAGAACACCGTCAGAGGATAGTAATGATTTTGATTCCAGGAAAAATTCTTTTGTTGTTAGATGCCAAGGAATATATGGAAGTCTGTATGCGTCTACAGCAATAACGTTGTACTTGGTTTTTTTTAGCTTGTGAAGACTAGCTCTTCCATCCCCAATTATTATGGTTAGATTTTCTCTACTTAGGTTGAAGTACTTTCTGCCGACAGCGATTATTTCGGGATCGATTTCTATTCCAGTTATGTTGATGTTAGGATATATTTCTATGTGTTGATTAGAGATTGTTCCTCCAGCTAGACCAATTATGAGGATGTTCTCAATATTTGATGGTGAATAGGGATACTTGTTGAAGTAGGGAGCAGCTAAATAATAATCCCAAGTACTATTTGTTAATGGGCTGTCCTTATTGTAGACTGAGTGTATGCCTTGCCCTTCATTCAATAGTAGGTAATTTGCATTGTTTTTGTTAACTACTTGGATTAGGTTATAGGCAGATTCGGACTCATATATTAGTCCTGCTGTAGACTTTATTTTGCCTGATGGAAGTTGGCTAATTGCGATATATGTAGTTATTAGTACGATGGATGCTATGTTTAGCTTTTTGGATGACAATAATATGCCTACAATGCAGGTTATAAGGAGTATTCCTCCAAAAAGCAAGTAGGTGTTACGAGTACCGTACGTTGGTATTGTTAGGAGTGTAGGGATAAATGACCCTACTATTGATCCTGCGGTTGATAATGAATATACCTTTCCAGCAGTAGAGCCTGAATTGTCAGGGTGCGTTAATAGCAATCTAATAGCGTAAGGTGATGAACATCCAAGGATTGTAATGGGAAGTGCAAATATCAATAATGTCCCAATAAAAGCTCCTGTTGCTATTGGGATATCAAAGGCAGTAATTGCCTGTGATGCATGAAACAAGATGGGTTGGGAGATGTATGGTATGGATGCTGTTAGTACCGCTGAAATTGATAATAATTGATAGTATTTGGCTGGAGTTGGATTTTTGTCAGCAAAATTACCACCCAGATAATAACCTATTGCTAAATAGAACATGATTACGCCAATTATTATTGACCACACGATGTTTGATGTACCGTATATATAGCTAAGCAAACGAAGGGCGGATATTTCAGCGGCCAGGGTTGTCATTCCTGAAATAAATACGGTAAAGAAAATGTAGTAGTTCAAAGTTGGATTACTCTACGTTTTGGCTATTATACATTGGGATGCTATAATCTGTTTTGTTATGAGTGGAATAGCTAGTATGTATATTTTACAACAAATTGACGATAAGATTGCCTATAGTAGAGCAAGAGTATCCGATATTAATGATATCATTTCTGATTCTACTGAGGTAGATAGGGTCACTGAAGAATACTTAGTCGCAAAATCTGATGTTGTTAAAATTAGACGTGAAAGCGATATCTTACAGGGAGAAATTGACGTACTTACTTCAAAAAAAAGTGATTGTGAAAACAGACTATACAGTGGGCTTGTATCTAACCCAAAGGAGTTACGTGACCTTGAGACTCAAGGGGTTTCGTTGGCAAGTAGAATTACAGAGCTTGAGAATAAAAAGATTGACTTGATGATCTCCGAAGAAGAGAAAGAGAAGCTAGAAGAGAATTGTAAGCTTGCGATGGATGATGTAATTAGAAGCAAGGAGCAGCTTGTTTTTGAGCTGAACGAGGAACTTAATGTGTTGAAGGACGGGATGCTAGCCTATGATGCAGAAAGAGATGTTGCTCTGAATTCCGTTGATGATGTCTATCTTCGTGAGTACGAGGGGAAAAAGAGCAAGGTCGGGGGAACCGCAGTAGTGCTTGTGGTAGACGGTGTATGTAAGGGTTGTGGTTTGATGGTAGCTACTTCTAACGTTCAGGATGCTAGAAGTGGGACAAAGTTGGTAGCATGTGATGGATGTTCTAGATTTTTGTATGTAAAGTAGATATTGTTTGTTAGAAAAGCCCAATTATTAGGTATCTTAAAAGTCCTTCAATAAGATCAAGTAATAACAATGCGATAATTGGACTGAAGTCCAGCATGCCTTGCATGTCTGACATTAGATTACGAATTGGTTGTAGTATAGGTTCGGTTATTTCGTGCAGTAGTTGTACTGCTGGATGATAAGGGTCTATGCGTACCCATGATAGTAGCACTCTTCCTAGTATGGCAAATTGTAGTAGTGAAAAAATTATGCTGATTGGCCGTAATAGTATTGTTTCCATATTTGCTGTTTTCCATGTTTATATGTTGTTATTAAAAATATATGTTCCAACACGTATAATTGTAGCACCTTCTTGAATTGCTACGCCAAAATCTCCACTCATTCCCATTGATAGTTCTTTAAATGTGATGTTTTGAAAAGTTGAAGACAAGGTGTCGCGTAGTATACGTAGGTTTCTAAATGTTGGCCTTGATAATTCTGGGTTTGTTGTGTAGGGCGCCATTGTCATTAGACCAGCAATATGTAGACCAGGTAGGTCCGTTATTTGCGATACCGTTTCTATTAAGTGTTTATTTGATTTATCTGGCGTAGATGCATCTAGACCAGATTTGCTGAGCTCACCTGAAGTGTTGCATTGGATTAGTACAGGTACTGTAATCGATGATTCAGAGGCGTATTTAGATAAACGCTTTGCTAGCTTTAGTGAGGCGACAGAGTGTATAACGTCGAAGTGTTCTATTGCAGTACGGGCTTTTCGTGATTGGATTGTACCTATCATGTGCCAGGTAGGAGGGGGGTTAGTTAGATTTGTTGATGATGCATCTATTTTGGGTAATGCCTCTTCCACTCTGTTTTCACCAAAGTGGCATTGTCCGAGACTGTATAGAGTATTTATGTGTTCTAATGGTTGCTTTTTTGTTACTACTACTAGGGTTATTTGTTTCGAGCTTGTCCCAGAAGACTGTGCTGCTAGCTCAATAGACTCAAGCAAATTTGAGAAGTTTTTGTCTATTGACTGATTAGTTGATTTTTCCATAGAGATTTTTAGCTGAATTAGAGACTTATAAATACTCCGAATCTACCTGTTTGATTGTTTTCTAATCTATGGGAGTAGAAGTACTTGTTATCTCGAACGGTGCACATGTTACTTAATTCTATCTTCATGACACCAGAATTTGTTAGATTGCGAATGTTTGCGTCGACAAGACTTATGTAATATTGGTTGGAGATCTTGCGAACTACTTTGGAATCAGGAGGATAGATGCGCATGAATTGTTGTGCAATATCGTATGAGACTTCATAATGTTTAGTTGATATACATGGTCCTATAGCCGCTAATATGTTTGCGGGATTACACCTATATGCGTTCTTCATTTTCAATACGGTTGATTGAATTATTCCATTGAGTGTTCCTCTCCAGCCTGAATGAATGAGTGCAGCGGCTTTGTTTTTGTTATCAAATAGAATAATGGGTACACAATCAGCAAAACTTAATAGTAGAGTTGTATCTGGAGTGTTTGTAATTATTGCGTCTGCCTGGGTAGAATTGTGTGTTGTTGTACTGTCTGCGACGACTACATCTGTGCCGTGTACTTGATTGAGGGTATTTATTTTTGTGCTAGTAAGTGTAAACGCTGAGATTATCTTGTCCATGTTCGTATGGACTGCAAAATGTGAATCCCCAGTTGATGTTGATATGTTGAGGCTGGAGTATGGGTGTTTACTGACTCCTCCTAATCTGGATAGTACTGCATGCTTGAGCTCATTAGGATGTAGTGAGTCGAAGGTATAGTAAACAATATCTTGAGTGCTATTGTAGATCATAGTTAGATTGTACTATTTGCACCGTAGATTTTTATGAAGTTTGTGGTTCGATTTGAGATATCAACAAATGAATACCAAATGGTTGTGAAGCCGAATGCTAAACCTGTAACTACAGTTATTGCAGTTATAGGGTATATACGCGATAGTAAGAAGTAGTCGAGTGCAATTGGAATTATTCCAAATATGATGTAGTTTTTTGTAGTAAGTGTAATAAGGAACTTTTTGTAGTAATTATTGCATATTTTAAACAGTAATGTGGTCCCAAATACTGCTGAGTAGATCGAGAGACATCTGATACACAAAGCTGTCTGATAAGTAGCTGTTTCAAGGTTGATATATTCTCCAAGTTGGATGATGGATATTAGAGTGTTTGTGTTTATGATTATGTCCCCATGATGAATATGTAATGATCTGGAGGGTATCTGATGACATAATGTTGAATATGCTTTATATATGTTGACGGCTAGACTAGGAAATGCATACAGGGCTATAATGGGACCGATTATTGCGGTCCATATGTATATTCCAGATACTGCGATAAAAAGTACATTCCAGTGTCTGTATAATGCTAATTTAAGCTTTGATGTGTTGTGCATTTTAAGATCCTATTTAGTAATCAATTATATTAGACACTGCTGTTAAAATTTCTTGCGCTGACATCATACCTACATGCATTTTGGTGATATACCCATTCTTATCTACAAAAATAGTGCTAGGATAACCGCGAATTTTATAGTTATGCTGAATTGTTAGGTTAGCGTCTATTATGATTGGAAATGTAATTTTATATTCATTGGCGAACGCTTTGACGGTGTTGACGTCTTCTCCATTATTTACACCTATTACTAATAGATTGTTTGGTGTGTACCTACTATGAACTTCCTCTAGATGGGGTAATTCTTCCTTGCATGGTTCACACCATGTTGCCCAAAAGTTAATAACTATTGGAGTTCCTTGGTGTTTAGAGATATCTATAATTGAACCAGAAATGACATTAGTTTGTGAAAATAGTGGAGCTTTGCTACCTACATCTACTATTGCAGTGGGTGTGTTGTGGGTGGTTGGGTCGTTTGTGCTTGTGCTGTAAAATGAAGGCGATTCAATAATAATCATGATTCCTACAAAAAGGCCAATAATGATTCCGGATATTATGTATACGTACTTTTGGATATGTAAATTGCTCATTATTAGGCTTATTTTCTGTCAGGACGATAGTGAATTCCAGATGTTGATAACTGCATCGTCTAGGAGATTTTGTAGATCAACTAGTGCAGGCATATTACTGAGTTGAATTGTAATTATTGATAGTGAACCAGTAAATAGTAATACTCCTAAAACTATTAGGAAAATTCCATTAACCTGCTGGATGTATTTTAGTTTTTTGGAATACTGGCGATATATAGGCATAATTTTATCGATAGCTACTGCTGACAATAGAAATGGTACAGCCAAACCAAGCGAGTAAAATACGAGCATTTGGACACCGACACTTAACCCAGTAGATGTTAGAGCGAGGGTTAGCATTGCTCCTAATACTGGACCCACGCATGGTGACCATCCCGCTGAGAAGAATATACCCATCAGGAATGATGATAATATTACAGCTTGATTTGTGTTGGATCGTTTGTGGTGCGGTCTAGTATCATAATACAGCCAGGGTATTTTGATGACCTCTAGTACATGGAGACCAAAGAATAGAATTGTGATTCCTCCGAGCTGAGATAGAGTCTGCCTATAATTGTAGAGAATTGTGCCTACTGTGCTAGCTGCTGCACCTAAGGATACAAATACTAGACTGAATCCAGAGACAAAAGCCAAGCCGTGGGTAAATGCTCTCCATTTATGGGATGATCTTGTTTGTTTGTGCTCGTCTGTTGTTGGAGTTATGTGGCCACTAATATAACTAATGTATACGGGCACTAATGCAAACACACAGGGTGAAACGAATGAGGCTAAACCTGCAAGAAATGATAATCCGATTGATAGTTCCGTCATAAATACAATCTATTCGTTTGATTTGTTATGTATACTGGAGGTATATTACTCCAGTTGCGGCAAGTATACAAGTAAAATGTATTCATCTACAAGTTGTAAATTAGTTGATAGTACAATAAAATATTCCTGTTATGTCTATTGCTTTTATATGTGTTGTTATTATCGCTATTTGTATTTATGTATTGGGTATATTAACTGACAAATATTTTGTACCAAGTCTGGATGTAATTTCTTCTAAACTTAGGTTAAGTAGCGATGTTTCTGGAGCTACTCTTATGGCTATTGGATCTTCAGCTCCAGAATTAGCTATTGCTTTGATTGCCTTGATACGGCCTGGTGGACACACTGATGTTGGTATTGGAACTATAGTTGGTTCTGCTTTGTTTAATGTTTTAGTTATCACCGGCGCATCTGCTATAGCAAGGCCTTTAGTAGTTAAATGGACAATTATTACCAGAGATGTATTTGTGTATGTATTAAGTGTAATTTTGCTTATATGGGCTATAGGCGATGGGAAGATTACTGGTGGTGAGGCTATTACATTGATTTTAGTTTATGTAATTTATGTGATCGGGTTAATTGTTATGAGTAGAGCAAGAGACGCAGACGATCATGCTGATGAGTTAGTAGATGTAGAAGATCTTCTTGGTATTGAGGACAATTCAGAAAAGATAAACATAGTTGATTGGGCCCTTGGAAAGATATTAGGTGATCCGAAATCTAAGTTCGTTAATACGTTTATTTTATCAGTAGTTATGATTAGTTTTATTAGTTGGTGTCTGGTGGAAAGCGGTATCGCTTTGGCTGATGTTATTGGTGTACCACCTGTTGTTGTTGCATTAACAATACTTGCTCCTGGAACTTCTGTTCCTGATATGATTTCTTCTATAGTTGTAGCTAAGCAGGGAAGAGGTGCGATGTCAGTTGCTAATGCTGTTGGGTCTAATATTTTCGACATACTAATTGGCTTAGGATTACCTTGGCTGCTGATGCTTTTTGCCGGTGTAGGATTTATAACGATTGGTATCGCTGGCATTTCCCAGTCCACATGGCTTTTGTTAGGGTCAGTATTTGTGTTGTATTTGTTTATTCTATCTAAGGGAAGACTGTCTAGATTCGAAGGATACATATTAGTGCTATTATATGTTGGATACGTTTTATGGATGTATTTTGGGTGGTAACTTGATGTATGCAAATTGACAATTTAACAATGGATATCTATTTGATATCTGCAGTTATACTGGCTGGATTTGCATGTGGATTTATTAATACTATTGCAGGTAGTGGTTCATTAATTACTCTTCCATTACTTATATTTTTGGGGCTTCCAGCAAATGTGGCAAATGGAACGAACAGAGTTGCTATAGCTATCCAGAATATTGTTGGTGTTGCAAGTTTTAGTCGGCAAGGTGTATTAAACTTTAGGGTTGCTATTATTTATGCTGTTCCCGCTGTGATAGGGTCTATTGTTGGAGCAAACATTGCTGTTGATGTTAACTCTGAACTAATGGAGCGAGTGATCGGTTTTGTTATGGTGGGTATGATACCTACTATAATTTGGAAACCTACCAAGCTGATTCAAAAATTGGTTAGTTATGGAGACGTAAAGAAACGCATACTGAATGTAATCGTTTTTTTTGCTATAGGAGTCCATGGTGGATTTATTCAAGCTGGTGTTGGTGTATTTCTTCTAATAGGCCTGACAATAATTGGAGATCTTGATTTGGTTGAGTCTAACGCGATAAAATTATTTATTATCTTGTGTTTTACTTTAGCTGCTCTTTATGTATTTTTGATTAATGGACACGTAAACTGGCAGTATGGATTGCTTCTGTCTGTAGGAAATGGTTCAGGCGCTCTGGTTGGATCTAGAATGGCTGTTAAAAACGGTGAAAAATTTGTTAGGGCAATATTGATTGCAGTAGTGGTAGTGTCTGCCATTAAGCTTTTGGGATTTGGTCTGTAAAATTATGGATTATCAGGATAGTGAGTTAGGAGTTATTATTTTGGCTGGAGGAAAAAGTTCTAGGATGGGAACAGATAAAGGACTTATAAAGCTGAAGGGTATTCCTTTGGTGCAGCGTGCTATAAATAATGTAAAAATAGTGACTGACGATATTGTTATTGTTACTAATAATGCTGATGGATACAAGAGGTTTGGCTACCAAATAGTTGGAGATATTATTACAAATATTGGTCCATTAGGTGGATTGTACTCTGGGTTTATTAATTCCAGTAAGAACCGACTATTGGTTGTTACTTGTGATATGCCATTTCTGTCAAATGAGGTTATTAAATACATGAATTATTCTATTGTAGGTTATGATGCTGTCGTGCCTATCGGTACTACTGGAAGAGCTGATCCTCTAAGTGCTATATACAGGAGAAATTGTGTAGAACAGATAAAAGATGCAATTGATGGCGGCGAAAGAAAAGTTGTTAGTTTCTTTAGTGAACTGAATATATGATATTTAGAGTTTGAAGAGATCAGTCATATTAATGGTGCCCTTGATTCATTTTTTAATGTTAATACAAAAGAGGATTTTAGGCGTGCAGAAATCATAATTGAGGAACGCTTTTAGTTGATCTGGTTTTATGAGACTACTATTTATTTGTTTTTGAAAATGCGTCTTTTATGGTTAGTGTGATGTACACTAGACTACAGAGCATCATAGTAAATAGAGCGTATGGTTGTGGTTTGGGGTATAGATAAATGAGGGTAAAACCTGATAGTCCCCAAAATATCGATATAGATAGAACTAATCTTGCATGGCGTTTTGTCCTACTGGGATAATAGTATTTTGTTGGCACATAAATTAGAATTAATAATACTATCAGGATTATAAGGTTTGTTTCTGATTTAAAGTTTAGTACTTCCATATATAATACGTAGATATTCCAATATGATGGAAAGCCTCTAAAGTAGTTATCAGTAGTTTTAGAATTGATATGAGAGAATTGGTAAAGAGAAGAGACCAAAATCAGTGGAAGTATTATGGATAAATATGATGTTGGGATAATTTGGGAATTATATATGTATATAGTTGGTACTATTACATATATGACATAGTCAGTTATTGAATCTAATAGATGGCCGTCAATATGAGGTATTAGTTTTGTTGTATTTAGTCGACGCGCAAGCGTACCGTCTATTGAGTCTGTTACTACTGAGAGTGCCATTAGGAAAAGGGCTGTCCTCCATTGACTCTGTAGGATGTAGTATATAGAAAATTGGGCTAGCACTAAGCCTGACACTGTTATTGCGTGTGGTATCCAGGCTAGAATTATTTTAGATGATCCGCGAGTGTTGGCTGGTGTATTATTTAACATCAACTTGTATTAACTGGAAGCAGCTCGCCAGATGGTTAGTTCCCCTTTGTTCGTGAGTGTCGTTATGGATGGGGTTGAGTCTGAGAATTCAAACATGTATGGGTGTGGGGCTGGTATATTTATTTCACGTATAAGTGAATAATCGCTTGTGTCCCAGAAGTATAGAGTACCGGTTGCGTTTAAGGCAGCTAACAGTTTACCGTCTGGAGAATACCGTATATAAATAATGTCAGAGTTGGTATCTTTTACACTTAATGATTCTACTTGGTTTCCGTTGTTGATATCCCAAATGAGGATTGAGCCTGTATCAGATGATGTTGCTACCGATCGCCACTGAGGACATATATCGGTTGAGTTCATATAGATACTTCTCATGAATACATGCGTCTCTTCGCCGGTGTTTGTGTCCCAGACATTTATTGTTGTTGTATAAAGCTTATTGATTGATCCAGAGGTTTGTGCAGAAATTAATTTGCCATTGGGTGAGTATTGCCATTGTTCGAGATTATCTTCCGAGGTAAGTAGTTTGGTGATGCCTGAGGAATCGTCGATGTTAAGTAATTGAGCCGAGGCTCCTGATACTATTAGTGCTTGTGTCCACGTTGTGTTTAATATAATGTCTGTTACTTGACGTGCTGTAGGTTTACCAGTAAATGATTTGCAGTCTTGCAATTGTTTAAGGTCGCAAACTCTGATAGCAGGTGTTGGGTTGTAAGATATTGACGCCCATAAATCGCCTTGGGTTGATATTTGGATTGAATCTATTCTCTGAGATACTGATGGCCAGGCACTTAGGTCGTATATTGCGGTAAGCGATGCTGATTTTATGTCCCATAAAGATACAGTCTTTGAGTCTTCATAAACAATGAGTAGTGTATCATCGGGCGATATAACTAAGTCTGTTATTACATTTGTAGTTGGTGGCAGTGTAATAAAGTTGAGTTCAGGTAGAGTGTAGATTGATATGGTTTTATTACTGTGAGATGTAGCTATTAGTTTTTCTGAAGGACTGATAGCTACAAACGTAGTATTAGGTACTGGAAGTATTTTGACATTTTGATTCTGTGTGTCAGTGAGGGTTACTTGTTCTGATGCGAGTGTTATATTGTATTGTCCGCCTGGGAGACTTGTTCTTGAATAGGATTGACCGATATTTGTTGTTGCTATTGGAATTAAGGCTCTTGTTTGATCTGGTGACAAGGAGGCCTTTTGTGATGATTGATTGCATCCATGTAGTAAGACACTTATTGCTAGAAGTAATATTGCGGTATAAATTGTTTGAAAAGTAGTTGTTAATTTGTGTGTATTGAAGCTGTTTAGCATCCTGCTATTATATCAAGGATATATGAATAGTATTTTTCTATTAGATAAATTCTGAAAATACTCTGTTTGAAAGTAGCTTGCCATGATTTGTTAGTGTTATACGATTTTTGGTAATATTTATTAGATTATTATTGTATAACTTTTCAAGTGTCTTTTCGTATTGAGTTATTGGGCAAGTATCAAATCTTTTGCGGAATTCTGGTATGTCTATTCCAGTTGCAATCAATCTTAGGCCCATAATCATGGTCTCGTTCATTTCAGTTGATTTGTTGATATAGATTATATTGTTTAATGCTGGTGTGCCATGTTTTTGCTTTGAGAAGCTATTAGTTTTGGGTGAAAGTGATTTGATATAGGAGTAAGGTGAATACCTGTTGTAATATCTGTGTCTTTTGTACCAACTATTTGCTCCTGCTCCAAGTCCTATATGATAGGTGTTTTTTAGATA